>DASXIL010000340.1:0-5771 GCA_036497985.1 Candidatus Angelobacter sp.
GTCCAGATTTCGGTAAAGAAAACTACCACGTGTCGCTCGATGACAAAGCCGCGACGAGAATGGCCGGAGCCACCGCCCCGAATCTCGCTCAAAACACGGTGGCTCGTACCAGAATTGCCAGTTTAGACTTTCTCAAGTTCATCGCGGTCTGTGCCGTGGTTGGGATCCATGCGCCCGACGCAATTACGCACCGAGCTCTCGTTTGGCAGGTATTGAACCAACTGTTCCGTTTTGCCGTGCCTTGTTTCTTTTTGATTTCAGGGTTTTTGTTCATGCACTCCTTTGAGTCTTCATTAGACAAGGACCGGGTGATCCTCAGATACGGGCAGCGCATCATTATACCTTTCCTTCTATGGAGTTTGTTTTACGCGGTAGTCCCGCCTTTCATCTCTGGAGCCTCAGAAGGCACTCTGGTCGCAATTGGCCAGCATCTTTGGGCGATTGTCCATTACCCCCATTCTTTTCTGCTGACCGGATTCGTCTATCACCTGTGGTTTCTGTCATCCTTGGGCCAAGCTCTGCTGATCCTGTGGTTTTGCCTGCGAATTCTCGACTTGCAAGCAGCGCTTTTGGCAGGCGCCGGTTTGTATTCTATCGCCTTGTTAGGCGGTCCTTACGCGCAGACCTTCATAGGATTTCATTCCCATTTCTATTTGAGGCACGGTCCGTTTTTCAGCGCTCTGTTTGTCGCAATAGGCGCTTGGCTTGCGAAGAGCGGTTTCAGGTGCTCGTCCCGTGAGGCGGCGATGGTGCTTTGCGCTGGATTACTGCTACACGCCTGCGAGGTATATTTCCTTTATTATCGCTATGGGCAACCGATTAGGAACCACGATTTCGTTTGTGGCACGGTGCCGTTTGCTGTTGGAGCCATGCTTTGGGCCCTCTCCTTGCCCGATTTTGCGGGGCCTTTCGGCCTAGCCCGTCTCGGGACCTATTCATTAGGAATCTACGCCATTCATCCCTATGTGATAGAATTACTCCAGGGCTGGTTCAGCAGCGAGGCGTTATCGTGTCCACCGGCCGTATTCGAAAGCCTTGTTCTGGTGAGTTCCATCTGTTTCGCCCTCTGCATCTCCAGGATCAAGTGGGCAAGGCCGGTGGTGGTTTGACACTGACATAATGGCTCGGACATTTTCTCGTTGCTGCCTTTGTGCTTTCGCCACTCCTCCACCTGCCGGCGTAATGGTTCGATCCGGCCTTTGAGTTCTTCGTGTTGCTCTCGTGTAATTGCATTCATCGTTTTTACCTGCCCCGAAAGCTACGCCGTCCTCGGCGACCCCCACGCCTGCCGAAACAAGCGCTATCGAAGCCCCAGCCATCGCGATTGGCCTTAAGCCACTGTGAGGCGTTCAAACGTTCTAAGTTTGCGCTGGTTATCAAAGCGACTTCTTCATTTTTGCTCCCCGTGGTCTGCCAAAGGCGCAGCCGCTTGTCGCGGCATGGGAAAGCGGATGTCTTCGGCGTAAACTTGCGCCGTGGCGATGACGCGGTTTTCCGTCCGGCCTTTGTTCTCTTCGCAGGTGCGCGCCTGGCTGGGGCTAGCTTGGTCGAGGTGGGAAATCCGCTCTGGGAGCGGTGACTTTTCAGCATCCGGCATTGACAGCACCCGTCCTGACAATGTAAGAGAATCGGCCACCGTCGCCAACGGGCGGGTTGGTTAAACAAATGAACCGGCAACTTTGGAAGAAACTTCTACGCCCAGGCTACAAGCTGGGACCATCCTTTGTTTTGACGATTGGTTCTGCTTCGGAGGTGATCCTACGCGGGGCGAGGCAAGAGCCTTCCTGGAATGGTTGAAGAAGAACTCCTGGCTTACTGCTATTGAATATCGCAAGTTCGAATCCGCCGGGAACTCATTTATTATGAACGTTGCCACGGACCAGAGAAAATGATCCTTAGAGCAGACGGCTGCGACCGGTCCATCCTATGGGTTATCTTGATTATTACAAGTATCAGGCAGAAGCACGCGGGGTCCGGACTCTTGAAGACGTGCGCCGCAGCGCTCGCGACAAATCTTATATCTACGAGCGCATCGTCCTGCCTTGGCTACCGGCCGACAAGTCCAGCACCATCGCCGAGATCGCTTGTGGGCATGGGAGTTTTCTTTGGTGGTTGAAGCAGCATCACTACAGCCAAATCTTGGGCGTCGATTCGAGTCATGAGCAGATTGAGCTGGCGCGACAGACAGGGGTCGCCGTTTTCAAAACGGATTCAAATGAGTGGCTTGCCGACCGGGCTGATGGCAGTCTGCGAACCTTAATCGCCATCGACTTAATTGAGCACATTTCCAAAGATGACTTCATGGGGCTGTTGGCGAGTTCGCACCGGGTCCTTTCAAGCGGCGGACGACTTATCCTGCGTTATCCCAATGGTGATTCCCCGCTGGTTGGTAGAAACCTCTTCAACGATATAACGCATGTTTGGACCTACACGACCAACTGCCTCCAGTCCCTGGCCGGCATGCACGGTTTTTCTCTCACCCGGTTTGTCGATGAGAGTGATGCGGCCATCCGGGACGATCGTTGGCTGAAGGTGCCTCTCTGCAAGCTTAGCATCACCATTCTGCGCTCTCTCTTCCGTGCGGCGACCAAAGAAAAGGTGGATTATTGGAGTCCCAACATCTGGGCCTGCCTTGAAAAATGAAGAGGAACGGCGTCGGCATTATCGTGCCGCGCCTTTCGGGTAACGGTTCTTCGTGGCCTGCAGGATGAGCTGCTCATAAGAGTTTACGACAGCTTCCTTTTGGTACTTTGCCAGGTAGTCGCCTCGCCCCCTGGCCCCGAGCTCGGCTCGCAGATTTGCGTCTTGGACAAGACGTTGGATTTCGCGAATCATTTCCGATTCGCCACGCACAATAATGCCTCCAGCCAAGTCGCGAATACACCCTCGGTCAGTCGAGATGAATGGCTTGCCGGCAGCCATGCTTTCAATTAAAACCAGCGGCTGCGATTCGGCTTTTGAAGGAAACAGGAAGGCGTCCATGGCTTGAAAAGCCGCTTCGGTCATCCGGCGATCCACTTTATCGAGAATTAAGACGTTTCCTTCCGGAAACACGCCGGCCAACTGCTTGTCCAAACGCTCCATTGTATTTGAGTACTCGTTCCGTTCGCTTCCAATAAAGACAAGAACAGAATTGGCAATGCGTGCCTGTCGATAAGCTCGCAACGCGGAAATTTGGTTTTTTCCGACGCCATAATAGGCCACGCAGAGGAAAAGAAAGCGGTCGCCAATTTTATACTGCTGGCGGAAGTCAGGCATAGAGACGGATGAAGGCTTCCAATCGATGCCATTGGGAATTACTCGAATCCCCGGGTGGCCAATAGCGTGCGCGACTTTGTGGTCAAAAAAACGTTCAAAGTTGCGCCGGGAACTCAAGAAGACCAAACTATCGAACTTCCGCAGTTCCCAAGGCAATCCTAACACAAAAGGCTGCTTCGCGAGCCATTTGCGGAGTCCCCAGGGGAATTTACGTTGCCAGTTCAGCCGGTGAGCGTCAAAGCCATGACTCACAAGCACCTTGGCAGCAGGAAGACGATGGAATTGGGAAATCGCCAACTGCGCTAAAGCCGTATCGAGGCAATGGCAAAGAATCGCATCGCCCTGAAAGCCTGCAACGAACTCCTTGAACTTAGATTCTTCACCCTGTGGGCACTTGTCCCAACGAGAAGGGCCTCGAACCTTGAACTGGTAAATCTTGGGATTGTCCGATGGCTCAGGCGGCTTGCGCTGCGGATTCCATACCGTCGCGATGGTGAGTTCGTGGCCGCGAGCCGCCAATCCCTGCGCGACGAGTCCAGCGGCATTGGCCACGCCATCCAGGTTGGGAGCGTAAGTGAACGCGACAACCAAAACTCGAGCTCTCAGGGCCACTCGAGTGGATCAGGACACCCTCATAAACTTGCGCCGCTGGGCTTTGCCTGTCATTTGTCGATCGTACCGCCCTGTGGTCAACTATCAAGAGATTTCGCTGTTACACCGCTGGCAGACCAGCCGAATCAGGATGCACGGAGTTTCACATCACTTGGCAGCACTTCAGCATTTGACCGAGCAGAGTTGTTCCAAGCTTGCGCCCAACGTCGTTGCGCGCATACCCTCCGAAGGCTCAGGGGCCCATGAAAAATTACGCATCGAAATGGCTAGAAGCCGCCGCGGACGTTACCTGCCTCCGTGGTTTGAGCTCGCGAATTCTCAGCGCCTGGTGCTCATCGATGCTCAAGCGCCCTGTGCACATATTCTATGATTCCGCTTGGCTGCGAAAGGATGGAGACGTCACAATTGCACTGGGGCTTCATCTTTGCGTGCGCCGGAGCCAAATTCGAGCTTGGAAAGCGGATGCGGCTGAAATCACCGAACTGGCAGCGAATTGGTGGTATCGTTGGTATAAGCCTAGACCAGGGGATGTGGTTGTGGATCTTGGAGCAGGCATGGGAGAAGACGCGCTACTGTTCAGTCGTTCGGTGGGCGAACGCGGAAAGGTATTCAGCTTCGAAGCCCACCCAGTCACGGCACGCTGTTTGAGAAAGACGATTGAATACTCCAAGTTGTCGAACGTGGTGCCCGTGCAGGCGGCCATTTTTAACCGGCGTTGCACGCTGGAAATTGAAGATCGGGCGACTGAAGCCTGGCAGGAAAACACAATCATCGAGGTTAACGGAAGCTCGTCCCGAAGTTTCTCAGTACCGGCCTTTCCTCTGGACGAGTTCGAGCCCTTGCAGAACTGCTCGCAGGTGGACCTGCTAAAAATGAATATCGAAGGTGCCGAGATCGATGCCTTGGCTGGAATGCCAAATATGTTGAAGAAAGTCCGCCACGTTTGTGTGGCCTGCCACGATTTTCTGGCTGCCTCAAATCCGAAAATGAAGACTAAGGTTGTATGTCGAAAGGTGCTAATCGAAGCGGGCTTTACTGTGCACGAAACCGACCCAAAGAGCCCACCTTGGGAACGCGACCATTTGCATGGGATTCGGCAATAGCGCGCGTCAGAACCCCGGCGGAAGGCATCAGCAGCGAAGCAGAAGAGACCGCATCCATACAGGAGCGCGTCGCGCAACTTCGGCTTGCAGGGGGACTCCTGGACCGAGCCTCATCAGCATCCCAAGGGCTGGAAGGCCGGTCATCATTTTGTCGGACCGTTTGTGCATTTTCTCCCATGCCCGGTTGCCAAGTGCATTATGCCGTTCTTGTTCATCCGCGGCCTTCGGCGATGGGCGCGCAGCGCGTTCCTGCATTCAGCTTACGCTTCAATTGGAACATCGCAAAATCAGCAGGGTGGTTAGGGGTAAGCGTCACTGCCCCGGCGGAAGGCACCAGCAGCGAAGCAGAAGAGACCGCATCCACAGAGGAGCGCGGCGCGCAACTTCGGCTTGCAGGGGTGTTCCCAGACCGAACCTGAGCAGCATCCAAGAGGCTGGAAGGCCGGTCAGAATCGCCCGGGCAACAAGTCGGTTAAGCGGTGAAGCATCAGCCGTGAGCCATGCCGTAGCAATAGCCAGGGGCAACAGCCAAAACGCCAGCAAAGTTGGAGCCCTATGCCATTCGGCTAGGTCGCCCCATGACAAGTTGAAGTAATCTCGGGTCCTCCTCAAACCATAAGGAAAGCTGAATGCCAAGGCGCATACAAGCGAGGTTAGCAGCATCCCGGTCATTCCGCCAAATCGATGGAGTAAAACAGCAAGAACAACAAAAGTCAGCCCCTCAATGAAGAAAATATAGCGCAAGAATCCGAAGCGTTTGCTTTGGCCGACTAATCCGATATGGGCGTGCACGCTTAT
>DASXIL010000341.1:0-10559 GCA_036497985.1 Candidatus Angelobacter sp.
TGCTTGAATCCGACCCCAGCTGGATTGCGCTGGGCAAACGCCTGGCGGAGCAAAGTGAATCGCTGGCTCTCCAGCAGGCACAATGGCTCAAGCAGGACCTGCGTTCCGGCCTCTCTTGTGAAAAGCATGACCTGGTAGTGATCTCCTATACTTTGGGCGAGTTGCCGCAAGCCGCGGCGGAAGCCGTGCTCAATAAGGCATGGAAATGCGCCGGCAAATTTCTTGTACTCATTGAGCCAGGGACACGCCGTGGCTTTGCCGCCATCAACGCGGCTAGATCTTCTCTGATTGCGAATAAAGCCACCATCGTCGCTCCATGTCCGCATCATTTCACCTGTCCCATGGCCGCTGCCGGAGACTGGTGCCATTTCTCCCAGCGTGTGGAACGTACCTCGCAGCACCGCCAATTGAAAGGCGGCGCGCTGGGTTATGAAGACGAGAAATTTTCTTATCTCGTCGCCGTCAAAAATAGTTTGCCGTCCACAGGAGCGCGCATCGTGCGCCATCCCGGCAAGCACAGCGGCCATGTCAAGCTTGCGCTCTGCACCGCTGAAGGCAAAATAGAAAATCGCACCATCACGCGCTCCAGCAAAGAAACCTATAAGCGCGCCCGCAAAGCGGAATGGGGCGATCTCTGGGTTGAATAGCGTGGACGCTCCAACTGCCGAGACGTCTTGTTGTCTTGTGGCACAGGCACTCTTGCCTGTGCTCCACCTCGGACTTTCATCCATTATTATGGCGGACTGGCGATCGTGGTTCTGGTCTGGTGGCTTTGACCGTATTGCCCGCAAAGCGTTGACGCAAGAAAATGGGCGCCGATTCCCCGCCTGCCATGAAACAATGAGCTGTTTTACCCAGGGCAACTTTTGCCCCGGAAAGCCAGCCGTAATTTTTGCCCGACAGGAACTGATTCGCATGACGGAAGCCATAGTCTGCATTTTCGCTAAGCCGCCAATCCCCGGATCGGCCAAGACGCGTCTCATTCCGGAACTTGGCCCGGAACGCGCGGCGGAATTGGCAGAAGCGTTCCTTGAAGACACGGTTGCCGTGGTCCGCACGGTCCCGTGGGCGGAGTGCATTATTGCCGCCACCAAAACTTTTGAGCGCAGTTACTTCAAGCCGGAAGAAGTCTGGCTGCAGTCGGAAGGCGACCTCGGTGACCGTCTGGAAAAAGTCCTGCGTCTCGCCCTCAAGCGCAAGCCGATCGTACTGGCCATCGGCGCGGACAGTCCTGGCCTTCCCGCTGCTTATCTTCAAACTGCGCGCGACGCTTTGAAAAACGCCGACGCCGTTCTTGGCCCCTCCGCTGACGGCGGCTTCTATCTCATCGGCCTCAAGGATTGTCCCGTCGGCGTGCTGGAAGGAATCCAGTGGGGCCATTCCACCACGCTTGCCGCCACCACGCACAAGCTGGAACAGTTTGGTATGAAGACCGTGCTCATCAATCCCTGGTTTGATATTCACAGCCATGAAGATCTTGAACGGCTGCGCCGTCTCCTGGCCAACGATCCTTCCGCCGCGCCCCGTACCGCCAAACTGCTCAGCCAGTGAAATCCCGTTTCTGCCTTCTGATCACCGATGTCCCGATCATCGGATCACCCGATCTCTAAGTCCTCTGCGGCCTCTGCGGCCTCTGCGTCCTCTGCGGTGCAACTATTCCGAATTTTGCGACCTCTGCGTCCTTTGCGGTGAAAACTTGTGGACTCTTACTTCCTCATTCTGATCCGTGTAATCCGTGGTGAGATTCTTGCCTTTCCCGATCTCGGCGATGACGCGCGATGTCGGCGATCACGGCGATCCTTCCCACCCCTCCCGCCATTTTTCAACTTCTGTTGCAAATAAAAGCGCTTCCGCCAATCGACGCTTGGGTCTCCCTTGCGTGCCCCTTGGGAGACCCTTGCGCCACGCTTGGGTGGCCCTTGGGTGGCGCTTGGGCCACCCAATCCCAGTCCCACTCGGCAGAGGGTCGCAGACTTTACCAAGTACCAAATACCACTTTACCAAGTACCGTTTTTGTCAAAGACCGTATTCCCGCCACCTGAGTGGCAGGCTCTCCAGAGACACTCCCTTGCTACAATGCATTATATCGCCATTTATTCGCTTTTGTCAAGGAAAATCTGTATGAGTAGCATACGCAAGAACGAAACGCACGTGAATGTGTACAACCGCAAGGTCCGGACCGTGGAATCATAGGAATTTCGGGCTATGAGGGCGGTGCTTTTGGCCCATTTTGTCTAAGTGGAACAGCGACGGCCTGTAACCAAGGCAGCAGGGCGAACACATTAGTTCATTCTATGTTCGGTTAACTTGATAGCTGTTGTAGGTTGCAGGGAACTGCACCATGACTCCTTTCGTATTTCTGGAAAACTTTTTGCGCTACTGAACTAATCGGCGATTGTCTCTTTAAGGTCTCAATCGTTTCTTAAATCAATTCCTCTCTGATCGTTCACTGTTGATTCCGACTGGATGAAAAAGCCGCAGCCTCAAGAGAATCTTCCAAAAGGACTTTAAGATGGATTTCAGAGCACTGCACCGCAGCAAGCATAGTTATTTCTTAGCGCCACTAATGCTAGCAATCCTCATGGCTTCTGTCGGCATGGGGGTTATCATTTTGCCAAGCTTCGTATCCGCTCAGTCTTGCCCTCCTGATCCGCCTCCCGATCCTTGTCTTGGTGGTGCAAACCCTCCTCCGGAGGGGAACAATGCTCCTGATTGCAGTCCGATCATCATTGATACGGCAGGCAATGGCTTTCAACTGACTAGCGCGCGGGAAGGCGTTCAGTTTGACATAACCGGCACCCGCAAACCCATTCAAATAGCCTGGACCGCTCAGGGAAGCATGAATGCATTTTTGGTCTTCGACAGGAACAATGACGGCTTGATAAACAGCGGTGCCGAACTATTCGGAAACTTCTCGCCTCAACCTCAATCACGTTTTCCAAATGGGTTTCTCGCCTTGGCGGAATTCGACAAACCATCAAATGGCGGCAATGGCGATGGGGTCATTGATAGTCACGATGCGATCTTCTCCGAGTTGCGCTTATGGATAGATCTCAACCATGATGGTATATCTCAACCCAATGAGCTTTTGAAATTGCCGGATCTTGGAGTGCTTTCTATCAGCCTCGACTATCAGGAGAGCCGCCGAACAGATCAATACGGAAATTTGTTCCGTTACCGGACAAGGATAAATGTCATTCCGGGTGAACGCGATCAGTCTGACGCATCACCAATGGCTTATGACGTATTTCTCACCACTAAGTAGTTTGCAATCGTCCGAGCTTAAACGAGAAAGGAAATGTTGGGATGACTATTGTCTCTAGAATCTGTGGCCAGCACCTCCGCAGCATTGTAAACAGCACCCTTCAAGAATCACGGAATAAGTGGCAGAGTTATTGTGTGTTACTGTTATTCGTTTTATTGCCGTGCTGCAAGTCTTTTGCTGCCAATAGGCCGATGAAAATAACGAATCCCCTGCACGAGTCCGGACTGATAATTTTAGACAGTTCGTCGCCTGCATTTATGGTTGAGGTGCAAAAGCTGCTCAGCCCGGACGCAGTTACTCAGGCTTCTTCCTTCCTTTCCCAATCAGTTGTGATCGTTAACAACACAACTCAATTTGTCTGGGGTTTCACGGTGGTGTACCGGTATCCAGATTGGATATCGCCCGCCGGTACCCCTTGGAAGCACCGAATCAGTCCCTCCGGCGGAGGCGCTGCCGACAGAAACCGAATGCTCGCCCCTGGAGCGCGTTTCTTGATCACGCCTGTTTCGGATTTTTTAGCTTCGGCCGACGCTAATGGCAATGCGACTGTGCAGCCGTTTCTGGATGAAGGAATGGATCGCATGATCGCTCATTTTAAGACACAGCATCCGAACCCCAACGAGAAGATTGAGTTGACGATTGATTCCATAATTTTTGAGGACGGATTATTGGAGGGCCCCGACGCCGAAGGGATGATGGGAAAGGTAAACGAGCGGATTAGGGCGGAAAGAGATCTGGGGGCATCCTTGCGAACCTTAAAAGGAGACGCCTTCAGGGCAAAACTTCTTTTTCATAGCCATAAAGAGATAAGCAATGAATATTCCGGGCGCATCAGCAATGTGGCCCAGTCCCTTCTCGCCGTAATGAATGAACACGGGGAAGATGCCGCGCAACAAATCCTGCAACAGATGCGAACCAGAAAATGGTTTGTGAACAACGAAAATGTGAGAAGAAAATGACAATCGTACGCACACTCTCTTTTTTGCTAATCGGTATCGCGTTTTTTTTCAGCGCTGTCGACTGTCACCCACAATCCAACTCCGTGCTTGGCAATATCGATTGTGGAGGAGGCCAGGCAACTTGCCTTCAGTTGAAAACAGCGACCAGCGGTGCCGTTCGCTGCACTTGCAATGCCGACTGCCTCGCTAATACGTGTATTACATCTTCGGTAAGCTCGACGAGAGCAGTACAGTGGGGCATGCCTCCACTTCACCCCTGCATCATTAACGTCACAGGTACTGCTACTGGTGGGACTACAGTGACAACCAACCCGAGTACTCAGACAGCCGTCTTCACAAGCACCACGATAACCGGGTTGGTCATTGGAAACACATCTAGCAAGCAGGTCGTTGACTGTTTTCTCGGAACAGTGGAAGATGATCCGCTCATCGGTGCGATATGCGCGTGAGGATCGTGATTTTGGCGGGTGACCCACCTTTCCTGCTTTGTCTTCAAACTAACAACACCGTGGGTGCCCCATCCTTCGCCGCTGTTGCGAAGGGTGGGATGTCACATCGTCTTCCAAACCACATCTGATTCTGTTCTCAACAAACTGCTCAGTGTCCATGTAGAGACAAGTGTCAGGGCACGACTTTAGCAAGCGCGAGATGACCCTGAGCTTGCCGAAGGGGATTCGAGGGCTGCGAAGTCGGGCCGTAAAAACGCGCAAAATTCCTTCCTTGCGCCGCAGGCTCGCGCGCAACAGCGTGGAGCGCGGTAAACGCAGTTCACTTGTTCAGCCGCCATACCAAAAAGAGGACGGTATAACGCTCATCAGCTGTCTTTATGATAACGAGCGCATTATGATGGCGAGCCTACGATGAGCAGAACTTCTACCTTCATCCTTCCCTCGGACGATGGCATTGATCTGTTTGTTTACTGCTGGCTTCCGGCTGAGCAGCCCAAGGCGGTGGTACAGATTGCGCGCGGCGCGGCCCACGCGGGTTGACGCGCTGAAAAGACTGTGTTCCATAACGGGATTCGCTCGCTCGGTTTTTTTGTCTATTCTCTCTTTCTCTCGCCGGGCTTGTGCTTATAATGCCCGCTAGTACGTCACGAAAAGGAGCATTGCATGTCGAATTTACAGGAAACAAATCGCGTGCTTAGCCGCGTCGGCGCCCGCCTTCTGAGTGATGAGGAACTCCGGCAGGTTGGCGGCGGATTCGTCGTCCGTGCAGCCCTTACGGGTGCTTGTGTCTGGGATCCCGTAGCCTGCAGGCGCATCAGTGGAGACTGCCAATTTATCCCGCCGGAATGCAGCGGCCAGTAGTCCTTCACCCAAAATCGACTAACGTAAATAGGCCCGCTGGTCGGGCCTTTTTTATCGACTGCTGGAGTCGGAATTTCCGTTCGCTGCACTATACCTGATTCTTAATTAGGGGCCTTGGATTCCGCATCCACGATCCACACGTAACTGGGAATGACTTGAGCGTTGCCCGACGCGAACGATGCTCGTGTAGTACAGCCGTCTGCTGCGGATTTTTACTTCCTCATTCTGATCAGTGTCATCAGTGTTGATCAGTGGTAAGGCTTTGCCTGGCGCACGGCGCGTCGCACGCGATCGACGCGCTGAAACGACTGGTTCCATAATGGGATTCGTTCGCTCGGTTTTTCTTCCTATTCTGTCTTCCTCGTCCGGCTGAATGCTTATAATGGGCCGCTAGAACGTCACGAAAAGGAGCATTGCATGTCGAATTTACAGGAAACAAACCGCGTGCTTGGCCGGCTCGGCGCCCGCCTTCTGAGTGATGAGGAAAGTCAGCAGATCTCCGGCGGATTCAAAACCAGCAGATCGTTTGGCAGCGGACTCGGTACCGGAGCTTGTAACTATGATCCCGTAACCTGCAGAGTCATCAGTGGAGACTGCAGTGACGTCCCGCCGGCTTGCCTCGGCCAGTAGCCTCTCACCCAAAATCAACTAACCTAAATAGGCCCGCTGATTGGGCCTTTTTTATCTTGAGCCGTTTTCGCGGCGTCCGAGCCGCGAGGCGAAATCCTGAGCGAAGCGAAGGATCTCTGCTACGAAGCACTCAAGAAGTGGCAGTTCCAGGGCCCAAGTTCCACGTACAAACCCGGCGACAGCATTTCACCTCCGCGCCGTTCATAAATCGTGCCTGACAACACATCCTTTAAGCGCCACATTCGATCACCTGCGTCTTTCCACGGGACCTGGACCAGTGCTTGCGCTGGAAGATCGCTTAGATTGACGATAACCAGATATCGCTCGTCTTTATACATCCAGCTCCAGGAAACGAGATTCTGAAAACTGCCGTTATCCGGCCAGCCCGTTCGCTCGCATAATCTCCACTCGCCTTCACGAAAGATGGGGTGATTCACGCCTTCCAGCAGTTTTGTGTAGAAAGCCTGCAGGTCGCGATTCTCAGGTTCACTCGGACGCCTACCCAGAAACACGGGTAGTCTTACCTTCCGCCCTTCAAACTGCCCTTCATGGAAGAGTTTGGTTCCCGGTAGGGTTCCGATTGTCAAGGCAAAAGCTCGCTCTCTTGCTGGTGAGAACATTGCGGCGGCCCGTGGCTCGTCGTGGTTCTCAATGAACCGAAGCAGCTTCCCTTGATAGGCGAGATCGGCACAGAGATGAAGACGGATGTTTTCTGCATTGCTGTGCTCCATCCGGTCGTAAAGCTTCTTGTCGTAGCACACGTCAAAGCCCTTCTGCTGGAGCTCCCACTCCATGTCCCAGTAAGCCTCAGCGATAAAGAGAAAGCCCGGATGTTTGTTTTTGATGGCAGAGATCACATCGACCCAATATTCTGTTTTTGGGCGCGCTCCGACCCTCCAACCCCAGGTCCGTTCAAAAATGGGATTCAGCATGAGCATGGCCATGTCACAGCGAATCCCATCGCACTGTTGGGCGATGTCTGATATCGTCTGGACCACGGCTCCACGAAGGCCCGGCTCAAAGGCGTTCAACTGTAAGACATCGGGCCAGGCAGGGAAGTAGGGATCGCGTCCGCAGGCGTAAACTGTTCCACCCACTTTTATGTATGACGCGGGATCTTTATTGAGGTCGTCGACTGTGCCGTGGATGAAATATTCCGGGTGCTCCGTTACCCAGGGATGGTCCGGCGCCACATGGTTGGGCACGAAGTCGAGGACCAGGTTCATGCCTCGTTTCGCCAACTCCCTTCGAGCAATGGCTAAACCTTCGGGCCCTCCAAGGTGTTGGTCAACCCTGTAGCGGCGCACACAGTAGGGCGATCCCACGTTGTCTTCGGGTCGAAAATCAGGAAGTGCGCTCCGGAAATCATTGAGCAGGTTTGTGTTTTTGTTGGCGATCGCGATGCCTGCAGGACTCCGTTCCCACACTCCCATAAACCACACGGCATCGAAACCATAGCCGGCAATGGCATCCCACTCGCCGGACGGTACGGATGATAGGTCCACGCCAGTTCCATATTTGCGGGTCAGTTCAGAAAGCCAAACCCAGGTGTTGATCTCATATAAGGACGGGTATCGCGGCCACACGGATGCTCGGGTTGGCGCGGTTAATGGTTCAACAAGCGTTGTACTCATAAAGATTTCTCCTGATGAAAATTGCTCGCGCGAGGACAACCAATTGTTATCTTCAGCTTGATGGGCGAATCGCGCAGTTTAGGGCTGACACGCGTAAAGATGAGCGAGCATTAGCGCCATACCAAGGCTAGGAGTCCCCCAGTTGGATGTGCCACCGTCAGAAGTAACAGGTGGTGAAGGAACTCCTGCGCCGCGAGGCGAAATCCTGAGCGAAGCCGAAGGACCTGCTACGCAAACTGGTGGGCCCGGTAGGATTCGAACCTACAACCAACAGATTATGAGTCTGCTGCTCTAACCGTTGAGCTACAGGCCCCCGCGTTCAAGTTTCGCACAGCCGTTCCAGCTTTGCCAGTTTCCGCATTCACGATGCGATTGCTCGCGGCACTCTCAAAGCCGTTTCAGGGCTGAATGCTGACTGCTGAGTGCTGAATGCTATTTCCGCAATTCCCGCAAATCAATCCCTAGCTGCTGGCACTTCTTATAAAGATGACTGCGTTCCAGCCCAAGCGCTTTGGCGGTGTTCGTGATGTTCTGATTGTGGCGCTTGATCTCTTCCAGGATCATCTGCCGCTCCACCTGCTCCACTCGCTCAGCCAGCGTGCCAGTCCCGGAAAAAGCCATGCTTCCACCTCCCACGGCCTGCGATGGCAAAGCAGCCTGCACGGTCGCTGGAGTCACTGTGTCGCCTTCCGCAAATAGCAGCAGACGCTCCACCACATTGCGCAGTTCGCGGATGTTTCCCGGCCATGAATGCGCCTGCAAAGCCTGCAGGGCTTCCGGGCTGAACGTGATCTCTTTCCAGTTATTTTGTTTCACAATCTGCGCGGCAAAATGCGCGGCCAGCGCGGGGATGTCTTCCGGACGCTCACGCAGCGGCGGCAGCACTATGGGAAAAACAAAGACGCGATGAAACAAGTCCTGCCGAAAATTTCCCTGCTTGACCTGCTCTTCCAGTTGGCGATGCGTGGCCACTACCACGCGCACATTTACTTTGGTCGGCTTGTCTCCGCCGATGCGTTCAACCTCGCCCTGCTCCAGCACGCGCAGCAGCTTGGCTTGCATGGCCAGCGGCATATCGCCGATTTCGTCGAGAAAAAGCGTACCGTCTGTCGCCTGCTCAAATTTGCCGATATGCCGTGACGCCGCGCCGGTGAACGATCCTTTCTCATGTCCAAAAAGCTCAGACTCAATCAACTCCGCCGGCACCGCCGCGCAATTCAGCGTCACGTACGGGCCAGCATGCCGCGGGCTCTTATCATGGATCGTTCGCGCAATCAGCTCTTTGCCCGTGCCGGTTTCACCCAGGATGCAGACGCGTGTCTCGCTCGCGGCCACGCGCTCTACCTGCGCCATCAGCTTGCGCATCTTTTCGCCGGTATAAACAATGCCGCCGCTACCCAATTGCTGCCGCAGTTGCTGGTTTTCCTGCTTGAGCCGTTCCAGTTGCAAAGCATTTTGCACTGTAAGCAGCAGCTTTTCGGTGGAAATCGGCTTCTCCAGAAAGTCGAGCGCGCCCAGCCGCGTGGCTTTCACCGCCATTTCAATGTGCGCCTGGCCGGACATCATCACCACCGGCGTCGTTACGCCCGCAGCTTTTATCTTCTCCAGCAGCTCAAGGCCGTTCATGGCGGGCATCACCACGTCAGAAAAAATCACGTCAAACTTTTCTGCCTTGATCATCTCCAGCGCTTTGATGGGGTTGTCACAAACCGTAGCCTCATGCCCCGCCAGACGGAAGGCGCGTGAAAGCGACGCCAGCGTGTTGGCGTCATCATCGACGATAAACAGGTTAGCTTTCATAAATCAGCAATTAGCAACTAGCAATTGGCAAATAGCTTCGCGTATTAGCTCCACATCGTCTCCCCAGCCCGCACGTTGAAGGGTTATGGTCGCATCTGTCTGGCACTTGTTTTCCTTCCCGGTTCCCCCGTTGGCTAATTGCCAGTTGCTAATTGCTAGCTGCTCTAATCGTTGCCGCTTCCAGATTCTACAGTGCCTGTACGCCTGAGGACACCGGCAACTCCACATGAAACGTCGTGCCCTCTTCCTTCTTGCTGCTCACGGTGATTCGCCCTTTATGGTCACTGATGACCGACTGCGCAATCGCCAGCCCCAGGCCTGTGCCATGCTGTTTGGTGGTGTAATAAGGAGTAAACAGGCGCTCACACTCTTCCGCTGTCAGGCCGGCGCCGGTGTCGGCCAGCTCAAACAGCGCGAAGCGATCGTCAGCGCTGGTCATGGTGCGGAAAGTCAATGTGCCGCCCTGCGGCATGGCGTCAATCGCGTTCAGCACCAGGTTTTCAATCACCCGCCGAAGCAATACCGGATCGGCGCTCACCTGCGGCACGTCACCCAGCTGCAGCCGCAGCTGAATGCGTCCGGGATCGCGATTGAACTGACCTTGAAACAGCTGCGCAACGCCGCGCACAAGTTCATTCAAATCGACCGCCTGAAGCTGCGGCGTGGGCATCTTGGAAAAATCACTGAAGCGTCCAATGATCGTTTTAAGGTTGGCGATTTCCGCCAGCAGCGTGCTCGTGCTTTCTTGAAACACTTCTTCAAACATCTGTGGCGTGTTCTGCCGCGCTCGCAGCAGGTTCTCAACCGTAATTTGCAAAGGGAAGAGCGGGTTCTTCAGTTCGTGGGCCAGCCGTCGCGCCAGTTCACGCCATGCCGCGACGCGTTCGCTCTGCACCAGGCGCTCGCGTTGTCCCATCAGCTCTTCGGTCATCTGGTTGAATGCCACGGCCAGCTTGCCGAT
>DASXIL010000342.1:0-3875 GCA_036497985.1 Candidatus Angelobacter sp.
ACCGTGGACCTGCCGCCGCTGCGCAACCGCGGTGAAGACGTCCACCGGCTGGTTGGACATTTTCTGGAAAAATTTTCCCGAGAGAACGGCAAGTCCATTATGAACATCGCGCCGGAAGCTTTGCGTCCGTTGATGGATTACTCCTGGCCCGGCAATGTCCGCGAACTGGAAAACGTAATCGAACGCGCCGTGGTGTTGTGCAACGGGCCTACGGTGGGCATTGAACTCATTCCTGACCACATTGTCGGACGAGGATCTGAGGGCAAGATGTTTGAGCACCGGCCGGACGCTTCACTGTTTGAAATTGTTGAAGATTGCGAACGGCGCCTGATCGTCAACATGCTGGAAAAATGCAGCTGGAACCAGACTGATGCTGCCGAGCGTTTCCACATTCCGCTTTCTACCTTGAACCAGAAGATCAAGCGGCTCAATATTGAGATCAGAAAAAAGAGCTCTAAGGATTAACTGCGTGGTCGCGGTGCCATTTTTTCTGGAACGTGCGCAATGCAAGCAACACGAAGATGAAGGCGTATGTGCCCGCAAGAGGCTTAAAGTAAGAGGCCACCATGGCCGCACCCAGCGCCACCGGAAAAAATATGAGCTGCTGTCCCATCAGTGCGCTGGCGCGGGGATCGTCTTCATTGATTAGCTGCTTTTTCTTGGCCAGCAAACCACTGCGCGGCCAGCAGGGCCGCCGCCACAAACATATTGGCAAAGTAAATTTCCTGGGCCGCCCGATTGCGCAGAAAATGCCCCAGTAGCGCGCACGAAAACGGCATCGTTGAAATCGACATCAGAAATAGCAGGTTCAACCACACCAGCACGGTCTGAAGATGGCGGACAAAATGCATCGCCAGATGGTGCATCCGCCACAGCAGGCCGCAATAGAGAAACGAGATCAAAAAGCTGAAGAAGACTGGCCCTTCCTCGCCGATCTTGTGCAGCAGTTCGCTGCTACTCGCGGACTTTGGCAGGTCGGGAACTTTCAATTCCAGCACCAGCAGCGTCATAGCGATGGCAAAGATGCCATCGGTCAGCGCTTCCATGCGCCCCTTGGAGAACAAAATACTGTGCATTACTTTTCTGACCGAAGGCGGTGCTGTGCTCATGTTGGGTTGAGATTGTAGCTGACACCGTTGCAGGCCACAATTGCCTTTCTGGCCGCGGATTTGGGCGCAGCCTAACGCTCTGCTATATTTCCTGTTGGATGGAACTGATCTCGCCGTTCGATTTCGCAAAGCGTAGTGTCCTCGCGGTGCAGGAGTACACTCACCTTTCTCTCCGTTCCATCGGAAATCTGTTTCGCAAGCCTTTTTACATGGCAGACACCATCCAGCAAGCCGACCTCATCGGCGTGGGGTCTCTTCCCATTGTGGTGCTTACTGGTATGTTCACCGGCATTGTGCTGGCGTTGAATACTTCCAAAACGCTGGAACAATTCGGATCGCTCTCGCTCACCGGCCGGCTCGTGTCATTTTCCATGGTGCGGGAACTTGGTCCGGTGCTTACCAGCCTGATGGTGGCAGGGCGCAACGCTTCCGGCATGGCCAGCGAACTCGGGTCCATGAAAGTGACTGAACAAATTGACGCCATGCGCGCCCTTGGCACTGATCCTTATAAAAAGCTGGTAACGCCGCGCGTGATCTCCACAGTCTTCATGATGTTTTTTCTCACCATCATTTCCGATCTTGTGGGACTCATCGGAGGATGGATCATTTCCTTTTCCATGCTGGGGCTTGATAGCACGCAGTATTGGAATTCGGCTTATCAGGCCTTGCACTATAACGATGTGATCACTGGGCTGGCCAAGCCGCTGGTCTTCGGCTTCATCATCTCCACCGTGGGTTGTTATTTCGGCATGACAACCAAAGGCGGCACACAGGGTGTTGGCCGCTCTACCACTGAGGCCGTTGTTTGGGCCTCCGTCATTATTCTTGCGGTCGATGCCGTCTTGACTCAACTCTTCATCACCCTGAGCTGACCTGATGCCTGCGCTTGACAACGTCTTTTCGCCGTTCGATGACCGCGCCGTTGATACGGTGCATAAGGCGATTATTTTTGAAGACGTTTCCATCGGATTCGAGGACATTACTGTCCTGAATGGTGTTTCATTTGAACTCAGGCGCGGAGAAACCAAGGTGATCATGGGCGTTTCCGGCTCGGGCAAGAGCACGATCCTTAAACTCTGCCTTGGCTTGCTTAAACCCGATAGCGGGCGCATCTATGTGCTGGGCCACGATATAACCACCATGACGGAAGAGGAGCTGTTCGATCTGCGCAGTAAAGTGGGCATCGTGTTCCAGGAAAGCGCGCTGTTTGACTCGCTCAACGTGCGGGCCAATGTGGCATTCCGCCTGATGGAAGAACACCTTCCCGAGGCGGAGGTGGAAAAGCGTGTGCGTGAGTCCCTGAGCTTTGTGGAACTGGAAAACTCTATTGATAAGTTTCCAGCGGAGCTTTCCGGAGGTATGCGGCGCCGTGTCGGCATTGCCCGGGCCATTATTACTCAGCCTGAGGTGCTGCTCTACGATTCGCCTACGGGCGGCCTTGACCCCATCACCTCAACCACAATCATTGAGTTGATCATGAAACAGCGCGATGTTTTCAAAACCAGCGCGCTCATGGTAACGCATCGCCTGCAGGATGCCTTCACGCTCGCCAGCCACTACTTTGATCCTGCCACAAAACATATGAAGCCGTCTGACGGAATGCCGTCGCAGGATATCCGCACCAGCTTCATGCTTCTGCGTGAAGGTAAGGCCGTGTTTGAAGGCAGCGCGCATGAATTGGGCCAGGTCCAAGACCCCTATATTAAGGAATATATTTCTTAGTTTTGGACGAGCCGAGGAGTATTCACCTTCAGCAATGCATTCGCTTCTTCAAAACGGCGGGCCATCTTCTCACCACTGCATTGCTGTTCCAGCAGTGTTTCCGCATCCCACTCGCTGCGCGGAACGCCAAAGAAATCGCCGCCATATACGTGCAAGGCGCCAGTCAATTTTGCAAGGGGATTGCTGACGGAATGGATAATATCGCGGCCCAGCGGCTCAGCGTCTTTTTCACGCAGCGCCCGCGCTCCCACAGCCTCAACCAGCCCGTTGCTTCCCGGCACTCGCCGCCAGAAGATGTTATCTTCACGGCCCGTATAGAGGCCGATAATGGCCCACATCTGATGATTGTGCGGCAACAGGTTCATCCACGGCGCCCAGATCACGTTCAGGATGGTGAGATCGTCTGAGCGATAGAGCGTTTGCATCTCCGCACGCTGCGGCTCTCCAATCGCTTTCAGTACATCTCCGGGCGTGGATACCGCCCGCCTCACCACATCCTGCACCGCCTTTTGCGGCATATCTGCTTGCAGTGCCGCGCGGCAATCGGAAACAAATTGGTCCAGCTCAAACATAAACTACTTCCCGGCTTTGGCCGCCGCCGCGGCCAGCGCTCGTCGCGCAGCCAGCCGTTCCTGCAGGCCTTTGATCCGTTTCTTCGCCGCCGGCTTTGACGTCAGCTTTTCCAGATGCGAGAGAAACTCAGGATCAATCTGGTCTTTCCTGGCTTGCGGAATGTACTCGCCAAATTTCGCCCAGAGGAAATAGGGCTCGCCGTTGCACTCGAAGAACAGCTCTTCGTTCACCGCCCCGCGCAACACCATGGCGGCAACCATGTTCCAGTAGGTCATCACCTGGCGAAACCATGCGTTCGGCTCCGTACCGTACGCCGTCAGCACGGCTTTGAATTCGTCGTAATTCTGCGGCCAGAACTCTGAAATAATGAACTTGCGCGCCGCCCGCATTACCGGCTCTCTGCGGAGATCGTATAGCTTGAGAATTATTTTTGCGTCTTCAGCCTTTGCCTTCGCCATAAATGCTTTCGCT
>DASXIL010000343.1:0-1568 GCA_036497985.1 Candidatus Angelobacter sp.
CCATGTGCCGGCAGAGTAATTTCCACCTGCTTCGAATCTTTGAATTCTTTGTCACCCCACAGGTTTTGCGCCTTGTGTTTTTCTCCCGCAAGCCCCAGCTCATTCCATGTGGCCTTCAGCGTTACAGGCTGATCGTCCAGATTGAAAAATCCGAAATACTCCTGATGACCGCCTGAAGTGCTTCCCCGCCACACGCGCGCGTTTTCAAAACCCGGCAGCTTCGAAGCATCGACGGGATGGCTGCTGGTCAGGCTCTGGTTCATCTTGAGCACTGCATCATTCGTAATCAGCGAGCGCGTAAAGTCGTCGAGTTTGGTCAAATTCGTACCCAAAATCAGTGGCGATCGCGAGATAGCCCACAAATTGAGTTCGGTCCGCTCTTCCTCGTGTGTCTCGCGCGAATCACGCGCCTTGCCCAATCCGGGATGCGGTCCAAGATAGCCCCACGGCAGCATGTCCGCGTCAGGCCAGTTGCCCGGCTTCACGTGCGCGTTCCATTGCGCAATGCGATCAAACTCGTCTTTCACGCTGAATGGAAATTCCCCGCGCCCCGGTTCGTGCTTAACGCTCCACGTGTCCCAGTGATCGTCAGTGATGCGCCACATCTGCGCGTACTTCGCCACCTCATCCGCCACTTTCAACGAAGTTGGGCCGGGCGAAAGGCTCAGCACGATAGGCCGTCCGGTCTTCTTGATCGCAGTTGCGATTTGGCGGATCTCCGTCTGCCGGTACGGATGATCGCTGATGCAGTCCACCTTGATGAAATCAAGGCCCCACTTAGCGTAGAGCGCAAGCATGGAATCGTAATACGCCTGGCCGGCCTCATTATCCTGCACGCCCCAGTTGCCCTCGTCCCACGGACAGGGGCTGGTCTTGTCGGCCGCGTCCTGCGCGTGAAAGCTCGAGCCGGCGATCGGCAGATTCGCGTCCACCACCTGCTTTGGAATTCCGCGAACAATGTGAATGCCGAACTTGAGCCCTTGCGCATGCACCGCGTCCGCTATAGCCCTGAAACCTTCACCGCTCGCTGAAGAAGGGAATCGCGCGGGAACGGGAATCAGCAGCCCGTTCTGATCCCAGAGATATTTCTTCTCCTCGAGCGTTTTGCCTTCGGTGTTGGCCATATACCAGCCCTCATCGATGACCGCGTATTGCCAGCCGTACTTTGCTACCCCGGCCAGCACGGTGGCGTTGGCCTTGAAGTCGGCTTCATCAATGGTCAGGCCGTAAGCATCCCAGCTGTTCCAGCCCATCGGCGGAGTAGCGGCCAGTGTCTTGCTTTGTGCAGAAACTGCAAAAGATGATGTGACTGCAATAACAGACAAAATGGCAGCATACTTTAACCTGATGAGAGACATGCGTAAACGTATACCACATTGGGTGGCACAGGATGCCCGTCAGGCGGGAGCACGCTACACACTGATCCCGCCAAACCAATGGCCGAGCTCTACTGGTGAATTGCGTTTGACGATAGAAATCAAAAAATAGTTTACAAATGTCCGTCTCTTTTATTTAATTGCAGGGTAAAGTTGAAGTTATAGCTCCACTTCATTCGAGTAGCCAAACCG
>DASXIL010000344.1:0-3688 GCA_036497985.1 Candidatus Angelobacter sp.
TGTGCGCAGGCTTCAGTTCCCGCGCGCGAAGCCGGGCCGGCTTTGAATCCGTCGCTACAGACGCAGGGTTCCGATTCCGGCGTGGGTGTGGGCTTAGCACGAGGCTCAAACATAACGCCAACCCACCATTCGTGGGAATCATCACCGCCGGGGATATTCTTTGTGCTCTTGAGACGCAGCTCGCACCAGTTAGTGCCTTGCTGGCCCGCGCTGGTATCCACAATCACATTAAATGCGGATGCGTTGTGCACGGTCCAGTGTTTAGCGGAAAGGGAGCAAGGCGCGGCAGTTGCCGGCGTGTTGTCTTTGCCCAGCCAGTGCGCCACGCTCGCCTCAACTTCCCAGGAACCATTGTCTTCCGTTGACCATGCGGTGACAGGAATAGTCACTCCCAGGCCTGACGTGCCCGGAAACCAATCCTTCTCAGTACTAACGTTGAAGTAAGGGAAAGGACTCTTAGGAACGGCGGGATCGCCGCCGTGTTTGCTCTTTTCATTGCTATAAATGCGCTCGTATTCAAATGGTCCCTCGCCGCCGGGGCCTGGTTCAAACCATCGCGCCCCTTCTGACATGTCTGCAGTCTCGATGCTGCCGCTCTCCCGCACCCATGGACTACCGCCGGCGTTGCTGCCCGTATCCACGTAAGGATGATCGGGATCGTTGGTATGCAAGTTGAACCGTATTCCTGGTGAAGCATCGGTGGCCGCCTCAGCTGTTTCATGGCTTGCGGGCACGGTCGCCTGATCGCCGGTGAAGGCAGAGGGATTGTGATTCGGATTAAATGCGAGGATAACCGCCATGCTGTCTCCTGGGCTGAAGAGTTTTGCCTCCTGTTGCTGGCCCGATCCCAGCACGATCCCGGGGTGATGACTTTTACAACCGCTGCCCAGCCCCGGCCCATTGTCGTCGCAGGGAATGTATAGCAGATAGATTGTCCGGTGAGCGGGGTCGGCCTTGATCTGGGATGCAGGTTTCTGGGAGAGTTCGAAGATAAACTTCTCAAAGTCCGCGTTCGTTTTTGGCTGGCCATGGTTTAGATCGGGCATGCCGCTGGCCATAGGAATGACCTGCGAAAGAGTAGGTCCCGGGATGTCATAGGCCGCGGTAAATTCCTTTAGCCATTTGCTGCTGAGCATGGCGCTGGAGAATTGTTCCAGATGTTTGGCGATATTGGGCGGATAGCTGTCAGGAATAATGGTCACGATGCGCAGGGGTTTCGCCGAAGGACAATCATTCTGTGGTGGACAAGGTTTGTTGTTCGCATCGTGATTGGGCAGCAGCGGTGGATTCCGATGTAGGGCTGTAACGAACGGCGTCGGCGTATTGAGTGGTAAAGGCGCTGCGCTGGCATCGATTGCGCCGGCGGTCTCAGGCGGTAGAGCGGATGGGTTAGCGTGGGTTGCAGCGAATATCACAGCCAACAGGAGAACGGCGGGTGACAGGATTCTGACGCTTCGGCTGAGCATTTTGCTCTCCTCCAATCTCGGAATTTCTAGGGGGCCCCGAAAGCGACACACACTCTACACTAAAAGGTTGATGTGGCACATTACTTTTCATTTCGCGTTATCCGTGCCGATGCCAGAGCGAAAAAAATCTCAAAGATTTACCAATTTTTTCCCTGCCGGGTCGCCACGCAAACACCGCCAATCCCAGCCCTTCAAATACCCCTAAACGCAAGAAAACATATGCTATTATGGCCCAATCGTTCACCAGTTTTTTGCCAGTCGTAATCCATTCTCAACCGAGGTTGATTTGCCCACAATGATCCGTCATTTGCAGTTCGTGTGTGTTCTAGCTGTCGCGCCCGTCCTGGCGCAAGCGCAGGCCCAGCCGCAGCAACAAGTCACGCCGCCGTCCGCTCAAAGCTCGCAACCGCCCGCGCCTGTCGGAAGCAAGCCGCAGCCTATTACGCCGCCAACGCCTGTTGCGCCGGATGCGCCCGTGCTCACGGTGCATGGCGTCTGTCCTGCTGGACAGGCCGCGCCAGCGGACAAACCAGACGCATGCACGATGGTGCTGACGCGCGCCCAGTTTGAGGCCCTGGTCTCATCGCTCAACGTGAACAATCAGAACTACCCGCCGCCCGCGCTCCGCGGCTTTGCCACGGACTACGGCAATATACTGGCTCTGGCCAGCGCAGGTGAAAAAGCGGGCGTGGACAAAGACCCACGCTTTGCGGACCTGATGAAGATTACGCGCGCGCGTGTACTGGCGGAATCCTATCGCCGGTCTCTGCACGAAAAATACGCCAATCCGTCGGACGACGAAATTGCGGCGTATTACAAGCAGAACGTGGATAAGTTCGGGCAAACGAAGATCGAGCGCATTCACGTGCCGAAGGTTGATCCCACGCGTCCGCAGGACCGCCGGCCCGAGTTTGAAAAGAAAGCCACGCAACTCGCGAGTGACATTCGGGAACGCGCCGCGCGAGGTGAAGACGTTACGTCGCTCCAGGTTGAGGTCTATAAAACTCTGGGTCTGAAAGCGCAGCCACCACAAACTGAGCTGAGCACCAGCCCCAAGCCTACGTTCCCCGCAAATGTGGAACAGGACATCAATGCGCTGAAGGCGGGCGAAGTCACCAAGGTGGAAGTTGAGCCTTCCGGATTCAACATATATAAGGTGCGCAGCCGGAACACCATGCCGATTGAGCAGGCCCGGGCGCAGATTGTCCGCGAGATTTCCCAAAAGAATATTGATGACGCGCTGAAGGCCGCCACCAGCAGCGTGCATTCTGATCTCAATGAGCAGTATTTCAGCTTCCAGCACGCTGCCCCGCCGCAGAGGATTCAGCCGCGCGCACTGCCGCCCGGAAGCACAAAGCCCGCGCCTCCAAAGTAGTCAGTCGATCTGCGTTGAAGCCGCAAAAATGCGGGCCCATGCTGGCGCCCGCTGAAACCTCGACTGTTCCTGAATAATGCAAATTGCTGGTGCAGGCTTGCCCGGTTGTAATCCAGGCAAGCCCGCTCAGCTGTTCTACTGCCCAACAATTTTTACCGTGAATGACTCGTTACCCGGCTTGGCCTCGATTCCGTCAAACGAGACTGTACCGGTGCTGTTGAAAGTTCCCACGGCATTTATGACCACGTTGACCGTGACCGTAATGGTGCCGGCATTTGCCAGAGTAGGAGCGATGCAAGTCACCGTGCCGCCGAGAGAGTTGACCGGCGGTGTGGTGCAGGTCCCCAGTGTGGTAGTTGCTGAAGTGAAGCGCAGGCCACTGGGTATGACCTGCCTAAACGTTGCATTGGGCGCGTCGACACCTTTGTTGCTGATCGTCCAGGTGTAGGCATTGGTTGAATTAACCTTCCCGCTACCGTGCGCCGCTTTGCCGGTGATGGCAAGATCGGTTGTAACCCCGGTGTTTGAAGGTGGCGGCGGAGGCTCGATGGTTGTAACGCTGGCGCTGCTGCTCACCAATGCAGTGCCTGCGGTGTCAGTTCCGCTCACGGTGGCGGAGTTTGTGATGGTCTGGTTCTGCATCTGCACGAGCACGTTGATCCGCGCCACGCCCCCGGGAGCCAGAACGCCCACGGAGCAGGCCACGGTGAATACACCCGCGCCTCCGCTGGTGCATGATATAGGGCCGCTTGCTGCCACAATATTCACCAGCGGTTGCACGGTTGCCGTGCCAGATACGCTATTCGCCACAACGCCAGCCTGGGAATAAGTAAAGTTGGTGCTGGAG
>DASXIL010000345.1:0-2496 GCA_036497985.1 Candidatus Angelobacter sp.
AGACCGCACGAACAAGAAGCGCTCTTGCCCCCGGCGACGAATCCGGGGGCATTTTTATTGCAAGAAGCTTTGACGAGATATCTTTTAGCTGGCTGCAGCAATCGGCGGAGCGGGCTGCAGATGGACTTCAGCATCAAACTGTCCCAGCGCCTGGCATGGATGGCCAGCATGATAACGCATGGTAAGATCGCCGCCCGTAAACTCTACTTCCGTATAGCTAACCGTTGCCGCATCGGGACGGTGCACGCAGATGCTGAAGGAACCGCGTACCGGAGAGTGCGAGCTGTGGAGTCCGCGCAGCCATTCGGCTGAGCCCGCATCGCGCCGGCGCCACGCTTCGTAACACGTGCTGCCGCGGACTTTGCGCGCCATCTCGTCGGAAACGCCGGAAGAAAACCAGTGGCGGACGTCCCAGCCAATGCGCAGAAACTGCAATCTGTTCCCGTCCCACAGGCACTGGCTGATGATCTGCTCCGCAGGAAAGATGCTGGCCAGCATAAAAGGCAACATTCCTCTCAAGTCCAGTTGCTGAAAGAGGCGCATGGCTTCCGGGAAGCGCGACGATGAAAGAATTGCCGGTATGATTGCACCGCGGCTATGCTCCTTCGCTTTCGATTGCGGGCCGGGATTCTGGTTCAGCAGAGCAAATGTTATCCCGGCGGCATTGCATCCGATCCACGTGCCTCCTCCGCTTTCACGGGGATAGACAGCCGACAAGCTGGAAGTTGTGACCTGCGCAGGCGCAAGGGCAAGTTCGCGGGTGAGCCGCTCGTCACGGTTCATGCCGAGCAGGTAGCCCTGAGGCTTCGGAATGAAGGTCAGCGTGCACATCTTGGGTCCGCCGCTCCAATGGGCTTATAGTACTGCGCAAAATACGCGGATTTCCATTAATTTTTTCGATACTCTCGATCAGTGATCCTGCCGGTTGTCTCAGGATTCTTGCGGAAATCAGCGCCCAGCGCTGCTGGGAGTTTGATGCCTTCAACGGCTTTTTGTTTCAAGGAAAGCTCATCAATCATCTTGGTCACCAGGGCAGTCCAGCCGGTCTGATGGCTGGCGCCCACTCCAGCACCGTTGTCACCATGGAAATATTCATAAAACGGCACATAATCGCACCAGTGCGGGTCTGACTGGAACTTTTCATTGGCGCCGAAGACCGGCCGGCGTCCCTGGGCATCGCGCTGGAAGGTCGAGACCAGGCGGCGGCTGATCTCGTCGGCCACCTCGTCCAGATTCATCATGCGTCCTGAGCCAGTGGGGCATTCCACGCGAAACGTCTCGTGATAATACTCATGGAAGCGCCGCAGCGCCTGAATCAACAAGAAATTCACGGGAAACCAGATAGGTCCGCGCCAGTTGGAGTTGCCGCCGAAGAGTCCCGTCGTCGACTCACCGGGTTCATAGTCAACCTGATGATTTACGCCCGCGAAATCCAGCATGTAAGGATGGGCTTTGTGATGGCGCGAGAGCGCGCGAATGCCGTGGGGCGACAGGAACTCATTTTCGTCGAGCATGACGGCAAGAATGCGCTTAAGCTGTTCGCGGTCTGTAATGGAAAAAAGCCTGCGCCGCTTGTGGCCGGCTGTTTCCATGCACGCCATATGCTCGGTAAGGTCTTTGCGGTTTTCAATAAACCATTCCAACCGCATTTTAAAGCCGGGCATGGAATCAAGCAGCTCCGGCTCCATGATCTGCACGGCATAAAGCGGAATCAGGCCCACCATGGAGCGAACGCGCAGAGGCACGCGCGATCCATCGGGCAGATGCAGCACGTCATAAAAGAAGCCATCCCCTTCGTTCCACATGCAAAGACCGTCATCGCCCAGATGGTTCATGGCCCGCGCAATATAAATGAAGTGCTCCCAGAATTTGCTGGCAACGTCCTGATACGTGGCGTCGCCCGCAGCCAGTTCCAGCGCGATGGCCAGCATGTCCAGCGAGTACATGGCCATCCAACTGGTGCCATCAGACTGCTCAATGTGCCCGCCGGTCGGCAAGATGGAGCTGCGATCAAACACGCCGATGTTGTCCAGTCCCAGAAAACCGCCTTGAAACACGTTCATGCCGTCCGGGTCCTTGCGGTTGACCCACCATGTAAAGTTCAACAACAGTTTGTGAAACACGCGTTCCAAGAATTGCGTGTCGCCTGTGCCACCGTTCTTAGCCTTATCGATGAGATAGACCTGATAGGTGGCCCATGCATGGACCGGAGGATTGACGTCGCCAAACGCCCATTCATAGGCCGGGATCTGTCCGTTGGGATGCATGTACCATTCGCGCAGCATGAGCACAAGCTGCTCCTTGGCATAGCTTGGATCGATCATCGCCAGCGATACGCAGTGAAATGCCAGGTCCCAGGCTGCATACCATGGATATTCCCATTTATCTGGCATGGAAATAATGTCAGTGTTGTAGATGTGTCCCCAGGCGTGGTTGCGGCCGTTTTTGCGTTCGGGCGGCGGCGCGGGCTCCGCGGGATCGCCATTCAGCCAGTCG
>DASXIL010000346.1:0-1500 GCA_036497985.1 Candidatus Angelobacter sp.
GTGAAAGCGTCCTTCGTCGAGCGGAGCAGGGCGATTCTTTCGTTAGAACGTTCCATCAAAAGCTGCGAACAAACCCTTTCCCGTAGCCTGACGTGCGATGGTGCCTTGTGCGCTAAAGGAATTGGGACCGGCAGTAACACACGCTCCAATGCATCCGTCCGCGTAGCCCACCAGAACGCGTCCCTGTTTGTCGACAGTAGCGTCGATGAAGTCGAGGAGATTGCGATCGTTGCCACACGTGGTTCCTCCCAGGCAGATAGAACCGCGCTGCACTGGATCGGCAGGAGTTGCATCCACCAAGGCCCATGTTGCGCCGGCATCGTAAGTGTGTGCGATGTAAAGATGCCATACGCCGGTGAAGTTGGCCGTGTCCTGGGCATTGCCGCCAGTCGATGTTCCCAGGAATGCAAACGCGGCGCGGCTGCCATCGCCTGCAACCATGGCGGGGAAGGCCACGTTCTGGATTCCGAGCGCAGTTCCAACATCCATGACGTTCGTCCAGGTAGCGCCGTGATCATGAGAAACCGCGACCATAGGATGGCCATTGCCGCCATGCCAGCTGAAATAGACAGTATTGTCAGCCGCCACAGCTACGGAGGGGTCGCTATCGCCAGAAGCGCTGCCGGGAATAGCATGAATTGTCCAGGTAAGGCCATTGTCTCCGGAGGACACTACCGCGGCATTTCCGGTGCCGCAATTTTTGTTGGGGACATACGCGGTACCATCCGGCCCAACTTTGATGTGGCCATGCAGGCCGCCGCAATCGGCAAGGCTGTAAATCGGCACAGCAGGGCCGTAAGTGAGTCCGCCGTTCAGGCTGATTGCGCAGGAAGCATCAATCACATCCTGCGAGCAGTAATAAATGGCGTGCTGATATCCAACGGGTGGCGGCAACTGGGGCACAAGGCTGGCAGCGAAAGGGCCGCCGCCAATCGTTTGGTGATCGATTCCAGCGGGAAGGCCGCATCCCACGGCGGGCGTATAGCTTGTGCCATCACTATCACTGAATGAAGAGAGGCTGCATGCGCCTGAAAGTTGCGAGACCAGGGTGCGGCCGGTGGTATGGTCAGTGAAGAGAATAGGGTCCAGAGACAGCGCCGATGTTTCCGGAGAGCTTACGTCTTCCCACGTGGCTGAGGCGCCATTGATGGTAACGCGATCCGTCTCCAAACCGGCCTCGAATAGGACCTTGCCGGTATTCCAGTTGACGCCGATGGATGGCTCGCCAGCGCTGGTGGCAATTCCGGCGGGAGGAACCAGGTTCTGGTAGGTTTGGGAAACAGATGCTGAAGAAGTGAACAGGACGGCAGAAAGCAGCAGAAAATACATCGGGTGGATCTTGCGCACGAGATGTCTCCTTGAAGAAGTTAGAAGCGGAAGCACCCGGAGAAGATAAGATGCCTCCAGAATCCCTGGCATTTACTATCGCCTCCAGTAATTACTGATGCAGCCGCTTGGCGCTGAGATGGCGGTCTCTGGTGACGCGGTGGCAATTTGGGA
>DASXIL010000347.1:0-3852 GCA_036497985.1 Candidatus Angelobacter sp.
GCCAAACGACCGCTCCAGACAGACAGTATATCCGCAGCCGCGCGGACCCAGCGAGTTCAGCTCACGATTCCCTTGCTCGATCGCACGTACCTGGAGCTATCAATCAAGGTTGCGAGTCACTCAAGGTTGCGAGTCACTTTGCAGCTTTTTCATCGAGAAGTGAGTGCGCCACGCGCAACCACTCCGCCAAGCCGGCCCATGGACGTTCCATTTCAGCTTCCGATACGTACGTCAATTTCTTCTTACCCCGGCCCCAGGACCATGACCATGGCCGGACCTGCTTTTTGGCGCGCAGAAAAAGCCCTGCACGGATCTCATTTCCAGCGGGTTGTGTGTTGGTGGCCATATATATATCTCCATAACGGGCCCGAACTCTTAAAGGATGCGATCCATCAGCGCGGCTTTCACCTCATCGCTCGCCTGGAATGCTCCACGTACTTTGAGCGACTTGATAACGGCGCAAGCCAGCTCAGGCGTCACGTCGTCAGCCAGCCGAAGAATGCCTGTCACATTGAGTTCAAGCTGTCTGCCGGAATCGCGCAGTTTGTTCAGGCTTTTGCGGTTGTGCAAAGCGATGCCTGCGACCGTCAACTCACCGGTCATCGACCGCGGAACTTCCACGCCATGCTCGCGCAGCAGGTTGCGCGCTGCCGATTGCAGAAAAGCTTCGCGGCTTGCGTAGAGTCCCTGCTCCACCAGCAAGTCCACTTGATGAAGCTCTTCCGCGTCCATGGCGATATCAAGTTTTTGTGGTTTCGAACTGGTGAAAGCGCCTGCTCCAAATGTTCCTATCAGGCCTGCCATCGCTATAAAACGCTCTTTGCGTTCCGCTCTTTTGTCCTGCTGTTCACGGTTTTCCATTGACGGTGACCTCTTCATATGTAAATGTAAATTTACATTTACATAATTGTCAAGTACAATTTTGCCTAATTGGTATAAATATTTCTCATGGCAAAAAAGACTCTCGCACCCCAGCAGGAGCGCAGCCGCGAGTCGCTGCGCAAATTGCAGAAAGCAACGGCTGAAGTCCTGGGGCAGCACGGCGTTGACGGCACAACAATTCCCCGCATCGCACAGCACGCCGGCCTCACTCCGGGCGCAATTTATCGGCGCTTTCATGATAAGGACGCGCTGCTGGAAGCGACTATCCTGGGAATTTTGGAGCGGCAGGAAGAAAGAATGAAGGCCGGTCTTACGCCTGCTGCGGCCGCGCAGATCCCGCTGCCGGTCTTCGCCGAACAGGTCATTGGCAGCATGGTGCTTAGCTATCGCGTCAATGCATCGTTATTGCGCGCCATGCGGACTTTCGTCCAGAGCCGTGCGACCACTCCTTTTTACAACAAGGCCATGAAGTCGGAGAGCCGCGCGTTTGAACACGTGGTCGGCTTATTCATGGCCCATCGTAAAAGCATTAAGCATCCCGATCCACGGACCGCGATCTCTCTGGCGTTCATGATGCTGTCCAGCACTTTGTTCGATTGGGTGGTTATGCCGCTCGACGTTGGCGCGTGGAAATCTTTTCTTCCCAAAGACGATCAGGCGCTCAAGCGTGAACTCACGCGGGCCTTCCTGAGCTACCTAGGCGTTGAGCAGAAAAAGAGCGGATAAGCTGCCGGCATTTCGGCCCGCTGCGAATAGGCAGCCCTTTTCCGGGCCCAATGGATGCTATATCCATTGCCAACAATGTTTCGACTTCTTGCTCTCCTTGCAATGGTAGCGATATTTCCTTACAATAGTAAGGAAATACAAATCGAGGTCCTCATGAAAATCCTCGCTGAGAGCACGCTCACCAGCAAAGAACAGCTCACCGTTCCCAAAGTCGTGCGCCAACTGCTCGACCTTCATGCCGGGGACAGCCTGGTCTGGAGCCTGGATACCGAAGGCCGGCTCGTTGTTTCCGGCGGGCGACAGAACACGCTGGAAGACATTCGGGCAGCCGTTGCCGCCGCCGAAAAACCTGGGGACACATCAAAGACGCCTGCGTGTATGACGATTGAAGACATGAAGGCTGGGATCGTCCGTGCCATTCGGAGCAAGCATGGCCGCCGTTGATACCAACGTTCTCGTGCGTCTGCTGGTGGCCGATGATCCGGCGCAGACTCGGCGCGCGTTCGCCTATCTGGTAGCTCGCCGTCCTCTGTGGGTTTCAACCGTGGTGCTGGTGGAAACGGTCTGGGTACTGACTGCGGTGTATGGCTGGTCCAAAGCCCAGATTCTGGCCATGCTTGAGACCGCCAGCAACAGCCGGGACTTTGCATTCCAATCGGTAGAGACCGTTCGCGCAGCCATCGCCGTATACGCTTCCGGCAAGGCTGATTTTTCCGATTGTCTGGCTCTCGAACTGGCCCGCGCGGAAGGTCACCTGCCGTTTGCCACGTTCGATAAAGCTACCGCCAGGTTGCGGGATGCGGTCATTCCATAGTTCATCGCGGGAAAAATGGCCACGCACCGGGCTGTTACAATAAGGTTAGACCTGCATCCAAAGATTGAATCTTCTTTGCGTGAATAAAGCCATTATCTATGTTTGAAAATCTTCAGGAAAAACTGCAACGGGCGTTCAAGAACCTGCGCGGACAGGGCACGCTCACCGAAGAAAACATCCAGGAAGCGCTCAAAGAAATTCGTATGGCGCTGCTGGAAGCCGACGTAAATTTCAAAGTGGTCAAGACGTTTATTGACCGCGTGCAGGAAAAAGCCGTCGGCCAGGAAGTAATGACGGCGCTCTCTCCGGCGCAGCAGATCGTCAAGATCGTCCACGACGAACTGGTCGAAGTCCTGGGCAAGGATACCGCCAAGCTCAAGTTCGCCTCGCAACCGCCATCGGTGATTCTGATGGCCGGACTTCAGGGTTCCGGTAAGACCACTACTTCCGGCAAGATTGCAGCATGGCTGAAAAAGGGCGGACATCGGCCCATGCTGGTCTCGGTCGACGTCTATCGTCCTGCCGCGCGCCAGCAACTGAAAGTCGTGGCTGAAGCCATCAAGGCCAATCTGTATGAAGGCAAAGTTGAGAACGCCGATACTCCGACAGTCGAACGGCTGGCCAAGGAAGCGCGCAAAGAAGCCATCAACAGCGGCTGCAATTTCCTGATCGTCGATACCGCCGGCCGCCTGCATATCGATGACGAGCTGATGTCAGAAATGCAGTCGCTCAAAAAGATCCTCAACCCGCAGGAAATCCTGTTCGTGGCTGACGCCATGACCGGCCAGGACGCCGTGCGCTCCGCCGATGAGTTCCACAAAAAACTTTCCATCACCGGCGTGGTGCTCACCAAAATGGATGGTGACGCCCGCGGCGGCGCTGCGCTCTCCATACGCCAGGTCACCGGGCAGCCCATCAAGTTCATTGGCGTGGGTGAAAAGTATGACGCGCTGGAGCCCTTCCATCCTGACCGCATCGTCGGGCGCATCCTGGGCATGGGCGATATCCTCACGCTGGTTGAAAAAGCGCAGGAGACCGTTGACCAGAAAAAAGCGCAGGAGTTCGCGCAGAAAGCTCTCGGTGGTGAAGGCTTCTCGCTGGAAGATTTTCGCGACCAGCTTCGCCAGGTTAAGAAGCTGGGATCAATGCAAAGCATCATCAAGATGCTGCCGAGCATAGGCCCGTTCGCCAATATGCAGAAAGCCGCCGACTCAGTGGACGAAAGCCAGGTCACCCGCGTGGAAGCCATCATCAACTCCATGACGGCGAAAGAGCGCACGCACCACGAGATCATCAACGGCAGCCGGCGTAAACGCATCGCCCGCGGGTCCGGGACCAGCGTGCAGGAAGTGAACCAGCTTCTGCGCCAGTACGCCCAGATGCGCAAAATGTTCAAGGACATGGGCAAATCCAGCTTCAGCCGCAAGTTG
>DASXIL010000348.1:0-8451 GCA_036497985.1 Candidatus Angelobacter sp.
CACATTGACTCGACAACAGGAGTTGGTATGGATGGCTGCGGCATTCGAGACTTTTCTAGATTCAGGATCGCAGTGCAACCACTTAGTTAAAAAGTTCCCTGACCAGTGGAAACACTACGGCACTGTCAAGATAAGCGAAACTCTGTCGTCTACAAATCGGTTTGCAGGACTGAAGCAAAATGACGCAAACACTTTCATCCATAGTGTCTGGATTCGAGAACTCTGTGTGCTTCGCGGAATGACGATCCACAGCAGCCCCCTACACAAAAGACAAAACATGTGGGACGATTTTCAACATTTATTGATGGGATCGTTTGTCTTCCCACTGTTGGTGAAAGTGCTATTAAGTCAAGAAAGCCTGTATTTGATGACACCTGAGGATGCAGGATCGGCGCGGGCTGTCGATAAATTATTATGTTTGTCAGACTGGGGCCAAGATCCTAAACTTCATCATTCAAGCGAACAAAGTATTTGGCAAGACACCATCAATGATGAAATTTTGGCGCACATTATCGAACAAGGTACTCAGGAGTTATTGAAGGGATTGAACGACAATCAAGGCGGATCATCCTAGCTTTTTCCCCAGCAGCTCATTCACCAGTTCCGGCTTGGCCTGTCCTTTTGAAGCCTTCATCACCTGCCCAACAAAAAATCCGATAATGGTCGTCTTGCCCCCGCGGTATTGCTCCACCTGCTTGGGATTGGCAGCAATGATCTCGTCGATGATTTTTTCCAGCGCGCCAACATCCGTGATCTGCTGCGGCTTTTCTCGCTCATAAACCGCGGGGAAATCTTCACCACTGGCGAAAGCTTTGTCGTAAAGGTCCTTGAGGATCTTGCTGGAAATGGCGCCTGACTCCACCAGATCAGCCGACATCGCCACGCCCTTCATCGAGACCGGTGACTGTTCAATTTCCAGGCTTGCCGCTTTCAAGCGTCCCATCAGCTCGCCCTGCACTAGATTGGCCACGCGCTTGGGATTCTTTGCCGCCCTGGCCGCTTCTTCAAATTGGTCAGCCAGTTGCTTTGTAACAGTCAGCACCCGCGCGTCGTATTCGGTGATGCCGTAGTCGGCGACCATGCGCTTCCGGCGCGCTTCCGGCAATTCGGGCAGCGTCCTGTGGATCGCCTCCTGCCGGCGCGCGTCCACCACCAGCGGCAGCAGGTCAGGCTCGGGGAAATAGCGGTAGTCATGCGCCTGTTCCTTGGAGCGCATGCTATAGGTCCGGCCTTCCTGGGCGTTATAAAGACGTGTTTCCTGCTGAATGCGCTCGCCCGCTTCAATCGCCCCAATCTGCCGATCAATCTCATACTCAATGGCGTCGCGGATGAAGCGAAAAGAATTTACGTTCTTGATTTCCGCCTTGGTGCCAAACTTTTCCTGGCCTCGGGGACGCACGCTCACATTGGCATCACAGCGCAGCGAGCCCTCTTCCATGTTGCAATCGCTCACGCCCGTATACAGGATGATTTCTTTCAGCAGCGTCAGGTATTCAAATGCTTCATCCGCCGACCGCATATCGGGCTCGCTCACAATTTCCACCAGCGGCGTTCCGCTTCGGTTCAGGTCTATCGACGTATAAACGCCGGAATCGGCCAGCCCATCATGAATGCTCTTGCCTGCGTCTTCTTCCATGTGCAGCCGCGTGATGCCTATCTTCTTGCTGCCGCCTGCCTGCGCGATCTCGATATAGCCGTGCTCGGCCAACGGCTTATCAAACTGAGAGATCTGGTAGCCCTTGGGCAGGTCAGGATAAAAATAGTTCTTGCGGGCAAAAATTGAAGTCTCACGTACCTGGCAATTCAGCGCCTGTGAAGCCAGCACGGCAAACTCGATGGCACGCTTGTTGAGCACCGGCAGTGCGCCGGGCAGTCCCAGGCATACCGGGCAGACATTGGTGTTTGGCGGAGCGCCAAACTGCGCAGAGCAGCCACAAAAAATCTTGGTACGCGTAAGCAGCTGAACGTGTACTTCCAGCCCGATTACCGGCTCATATTTTTCGCGCAGGGCCGAAGAAAGTTTTGCGCTGGTAGGCTTGGGACTGGCAGACATGAAAAGATTATAGGGTAGTGGGTCAGTTTGAAAAACTGGCCAACTTCAGTGTCAGCGTCTAGCGATTCGCTTGCGAATCGCGGGCCTTTAGGCAGACGTTCATCGCGGAGCGATGAACCCGTTATCTATAAACGCAGTCGACGTATTACTTGGCTGGTGAATTATCGCTTGCCGGCTTGTCCATCGGGATATCGAAGTAGAACAGTTCTTTGGTGCCGGCCTTGATTCCGGATATGTACAAGTGCGCGCCCGGTTCCGGCGGCTCTCCCTGCATGTCAAAGAACAAATAACCAGCGTGGGTGGAATGCGGCGTTACAGGAACTGTGGCGAACTGCGCCGACTCATACTCTTCCTGCGTGTCCTTGCTGATTGCCTGTTTTTTCTTGCCTACCGGGAACGGCAGATGTGGGCCTGGATGACTCTGGTCCGCGCGGTTGGGCCTGACAAACTTGCGATAGATATCGTCATTAGAGGCCGGCTGCAGCTTGTCCCGCCGCGCGGTAATGTATTCCACCTTCAGGTCCTGGAGCATCAGGGTCTGATCGCTGTCATTGGAAATCAGTAGGCGGACCGGAAAAAGGCCATGTTCCCAGTAATTCTCTTTGAATACCCCGGAGGATTGCTGCGTGTACGGTTCGGCGGCGATGGTCACCTTTTCGTCGCGATGCGCTTCATGTAGCGCGTATGTGCTGGCATGGGCCACGGGCGGCGGATTGAAGCGCTTTTCGCTGAAAAGCAGCGTAGCGAGCAGGACAACGCAACCGATGATGCGGGCGGCTTTCACAAATTGATTATATCCAGCCGCGGGGCGGGTTTGCACAACTGCGCTGTTTCCATAGAATGTCCAAAGTCATTCAATGTATGTTTTCTACAGTTTGCTTCTGGCCTGCGCAGCGCTGCTCACGCTGCCGTGGTGGATCATTCAGATGCTCCGCCTGGGCAAATACCGCTCCGGACTGGCGGAGCGCCTTGGTTTTGTGCCAGCCCGATTGAATGACGCCCAGCCCGGCTCTATCTGGGTGCATGCCGTTTCCGTGGGTGAAGTGCTGGCGGTAAGTCAGCTCATCAACGATCTCCAGCGCAAGTATCCGGATCGGCAGATTTTCATTTCCACCACTACCGCCACAGGCCAGGCACTGGCGCGCCAGCGCTTCGGCCAAAATCGCGTGTTCTTCATGCCGCTCGACTTTGGTTTTGCCGTCCGACGATATCTGAATGCGCTAAAGCCGCAGCTGATTGTGATTGCTGAGACTGAATTCTGGCCCAACTTGCTCCACCTGGCGCGCAAGCGGCAAACGTCGGTGGCGATCGTGAATGCGCGCATCTCCGATCGTTCATTCCCGCGTTACAAGCGCTTCAAATGGTTCTTTGGCCGCGTGCTGTCAGAAGTTGATTTGTTCCTCACGCAGACCACAGACGACGCGCAGAGACTGCGCGACATCGGCGCGCCGACGGAAAGGGTCCGCGTCAGCGGCAATCTGAAATTTGATGTCCGCCCCAATGCGCAGCCTGAGTTGATCACGGAACTGCGCTCAGCCCTCGGTAAAGATTCGCCGGTAATTATGTGTGGCAGCACCGCCGAAGGCGAAGAAGGGCCGCTATTGGCGGCGTTTAAAGCGGTCCAGCAGCAATTCTCCATGGCCGTGATGGTCCTTGCGCCGCGGCATCCTGAGCGGTTTGAAAAAGTAGCAGAATTGATTTCAGCAGCAGGATTCACGCTTCAGCGCCGCACCCAGTGGCAACCGGCGCAACCGATTCGCAGCGGCATCTTCCTGCTGGATAGCGTCGGCGAACTTGCCGCCATTTACGAACTAGCGGATATCGCTTTTGTTGGCGGCAGCCTGGTTCCCACAGGGGGCCACAATATTCTGGAGCCCGCGCAATATGGTGCTGCCATTCTGGTGGGTCCGCATACTTTTAATTTCCGTGAGATCGTAAACATCTTTGAGTTGGGTGGAGCAGTAAAGACCGTAACGGCTGAAGCGCTTCCTGCACAATTTATCTCGTTACTGAAGCATCCGGAGGAACGGCAGCAGATGGGCCGCCTGGCGAAGGAATTGTTTACCAAACATGCAGGAGCCACGCGCCGGACGCTGGACGCGCTGGCCCCGCTTTTACAGCGGCAAGGGCGTGCCCAATGAATCCACTCTCAGCAATTTTTGGCGCTGGTGTTGCAGTAAGAAACGCCTTGTATGATCGCCGCATTTTTCAGGTAAAGAAACTGGCGCGGCCCGTGGTGAGCATTGGAAATATTTCCGTTGGCGGCAGCGGCAAGACGCCTTTCGTGATCGCGCTGGGCCAGTTGCTGGCGGAGCGCGGAATCGCCTTCGACGTTCTCTCGCGGGGCTATGGGCGTAGTTCCACAGAGATTGCAATCGTCGATCCCCAGGGCTCACCGGCGCAATTCGGTGACGAGCCTCTGCTGATCGCGCGCAAGCTGCAAGCGCCGGTGATCGTTGGCGCAGACCGGTATCAAGCGGGGCTTTTGGCCGAACAGAAATTCGCCAGCAAGCTGCACCTGCTGGATGACGGCTTTCAACATCGCCGCCTGCATCGCGACTTTGATATTGTCCTGCTGCCGCCTGACGATCAGGCAGGCTCTTTGCTGCCGACGGGCCGTTTGCGCGAGCCGATCACTGCCTTAAGCCGTGCTGACGCCGTTGTTCTAACCGATTCTCAAGCGCAAGACGGCGAGGCCAAAAGCATTTGGCGTGCGCACCGAGTCATTGAACTCCCTGCGGCTGTTGGAAAAGCAGTTGCCTTTTCCGGGATTGCGCGTCCCCGCCAGTTCATTGAAGGCCTGAAATCTTCAAGAATGGAAATCGCCGGGACGATCGCTTTCCGCGACCATCATCATTACGAACAGCGCGATATCGACCGCCTGCTCGATCTCAAAAGGCAAACAAGCGCAGACAGTTTCATTACCACGGAAAAAGATCTGATCAATCTGGGGGCGCTCTCCTCACAGCTCTCCCCGCTTCTCACTGCCGAGCTTAAGATTGAGCTGGAATCGCCTCAGCAGGTGGTAACAGAGATCATTAAGACCATTGAACAGCGCTCAGGCCAGCAGATTCAGCCTCCGGCATGAGAAAATCGTGAGTCCATGCAAAGAGCCCAAAAACCGGCCGACCACCTCGTCAAAATCATTGAGCAGTTCCCCAAGCTCAGCATCACTGTCCTGGGCGACCTGATTGCCGACGAATTTATTTATGGCGAGATATCTCGAGTCTCACGGGAAGCGCCGGTGCTCATTCTGCGCCATCGTGACCGCACAGTGGTTCCCGGTGGCGCCGGCAATGCCATTTACAACCTGGCCGATCTGGGCGTGACCGTGCTCCCCGTGGGTGTCATTGGCGATGACGAAGCCGGCCGTATGCTGCTGCATGCATTCCGCCAAAAGCATATTTCCGTGAGCGCCATACGCAGGATCAAGGGACGCGGTACCGTTACCAAGACCCGCGTCCTTGCCGGAACAACGCATTCGCCCCGCCAGCAGGTTATACGGGTGGACCGGGAACCGGAAACGCCGCTGGACCGCACGGCCATTCGCGACATCACATTTCAGGCCCGCGGTTATGTCCGCGCTTCTGACGCGTTGCTGATCTCCGACTATGGCTACGGAGCGGCGACGCCGGAAATTTTTGACAACATTCGCTCGCGCGCTTCTCTCAATGGCGTCCCGGTCACGCTTGACTCGCGCTATCGCACGCTGGCTTACAACGGCGTCACTGCTGCTACGCCCAATGAGTCCGAATTGGAAGAAGTTCTGGGCACACGAATCGGCAATGACAACGCGCGCCTTTTCGCCACCGGCAAAGCCGTGATGCAGAAAATGAAATTGCAATCTCTGCTGGTAACGCGCGGCAAGGATGGCATGGTGGTTTTCTCCCGAGGGAGCAAACCCATTCCTATACCGATTTATGGCTCTGACGAAGTGGCTGACGTTACCGGGGCCGGCGATACCGTTATCGCCACGTATACAGCCGCGCTTGCTGCCGGGGCCGACTCAGAATCAGCCGCGCGCCTGGCCAATTACGCCGGCGGCATTGTGGTAATGAAACGCGGCACAGCCACAGTAACCCGCGCTGAACTTCTGCGCGCCGTAATGGAGGGATGACTGACCGGCACCGCTCAAAAAGTATTTTCGGCCCCTGAACTGGCAGAGCAGGTCCGGCAATGGCGCTCGGCTGGAGACAAGATCATCCTGACCAATGGATGTTTTGATCTTCTTCATGTGGGGCATGTCCGCTACCTGCGCGCTGCCAAGCAGTTGGGCGGCAGGCTGATTGTGGCCGTGAATTCGGATGCAAGCACGAGGACGCTTAAAGGCGAAGGCCGGCCTCGGGTTCCCGGAGATGAACGCGCTGAAATTCTGGCTGCGCTCCGTGATGTTGATGCGGTCACGCTCTTTGATGCGCTGGACGTCACCGAGCTTATACGCTTGTTGCGTCCTGATATTCACGCCAAAGGCACTGACTATACTGAGCAAAATGTGCCGGAACGCGATGTAGTGATTGCCTGTGGCGGCCGTGTCGCCATAGTAGGCGATCCGAAAGACCACTCCACCACGAATTTACTGAGGCGGGAATGGCAAAAATCCTGATTGTCCGGCTGGGAGCCATGGGTGACATTTTGCATGCTTTGCCGGCAGCAACCGCAATCCGTGCCGCGCTTCCCAACGCGGCCATAGGCTGGCTGGTAGAGGAGCGCTGGTCTGAATTGCTTACCGCCCAGGGCAGAAAGGCCAGCCCATACGGCGTCAGCCCGCAGAAGCCTGTTGTCAACAATATTCACACGCTCGATACACGGCGATGGCGCGAGCATTTCTTTCGTCCTTCTGCCACAGCAGAAATCGTCGGCGCACTTAAGCGAGTAAAGAAAATCGGTTATGACTTTGCCTTGGATTTTCAGGGCGCCATCAAGTCCGGGATTTTTGCCAAACTGGGCGGCGCAAAGATCCTGGCGGGGTATGTCGATCCCCGCGAGTCTGCCACAAGGTACTTTTACAGAAAAGTGATTTTGCGTCAGGGCGAACACGTTATCGAACAAAACCTGTCGCTCGCGAGTGAGGCGCTTCAGCCAGTCCTTGGCAGTCACGAATTGAAATTGCTTGCTCCGCTGCTGCCGGTAGATCCTACGGCTGAAGCCTGGGCAGATTCTGAAATTGGGCGGCTGGGAATTGCCGGCTACGCTATTGTGAATCCGGGCGCGGGCTGGGGAGCCAAGCAATGGCCGGCGGAGCGATATGGTGAAATTGCCAAGGCGCTGGCGGCGCACAACATCAAGACGCTGGTGAATGCCTCTGCGGAGGAAAGCGAACTCGCCCGCGCCGTGGTGAGGGCCAGCGGCGGCAACGCATTTGAGCTGCGCTGCACCATCGGGCAATTGATTGCTCTCACGCGTCGCGCTCGTATTTTAGTGGGCGGAGATACCGGACCGCTGCACCTTGCGGCTGCGCTGGAAATTCCCGTCGTCGGTTTGTATGGGCCCACCGATCCCGGCCGTACCGGTCCTTACGGCTCCAGGGTGATCGCGCTGCGGCATCCGGAAAGCGAGACCACGTTTTCTCACCATCGAGAAGCTGAAGCCGGATTGCTGAAGATTTCCTCGGAAGAAGTAATTGCCGCCGCTCGCCACCTGCTGGGAGGCGGCCATGCCTAGCTGGTCGCGGATTGCCACCCGATCACGCGTGCCTCTCGGCTTTCTTTTCGCAGCCGCATACTTCTGGCTCGCCCGGCCGACCTGGATTTCTCTGGGCGCAGGCTTCGCCGTGGCCGCCGTTGGAGTCCTCGTCCGCGCTCTTGCTTCAGGACACATACGCAAGAATGCGGAGCTTGCCACGACCGGCCCGTACGCCTACACTCGCAATCCGCTCTATCTTGGTTCCATCATCATTGCCATAGGTTTCATCATTGCAGCCCGGAATCTCTGGATCGGTATTGGCGCGCTGGCGATGTTCGCCTTTATCTATCTGCCGGTAATTACCGCGGAAGAGAAATATCTGCGGTCCGCATTTCCCGCCTATGTACGGTACGCCAGTGAGGTACCACGGTTTTTACCGCGTTTCACTCCGTATCGGGCGGAGACGGCAGTGGAAGATGGCTCTGCACATTTTTCTTCAGCGCTTTATCTTCGACATCGCGAGTACAATGCCGCCCTGGGCGCAGTCCTGATGCTCGGCGCTCTAGTCCTAAAAATGCTGGTAAAACATTGATTCAACTCTGCGACCGCGTTCTTGTACGCGCCATCTTTGCACTGCTGGTTTTCGGGTGTCTGGCGGCTGCCTTTGCATCGTCCGCACAATATGGAAAGAAGCCTGGCGCCGCGGAACCATCTCCCTCACGTTCCGTGCCTGCAACGGAACAGAGCGAACTGGTGGCGCCGTCGGTTTCTCGCCC
>DASXIL010000349.1:0-4677 GCA_036497985.1 Candidatus Angelobacter sp.
AATTCATCCTCAATCACAGAAATTGCTCGTCTTTGTGAAGGTTAACCAAGACACGGTGGAGCTCACTCCGGGCCTCCTGCGCGATGTTCGTTCCATCGGGCACTTTGGAACGGGCGATTTGGAGATAACGATTAGCTCGGAAGAACAGTCTGGAAAATGCAAAGGCGCTTATTGTAAAGAGTTATGAAAACAGCTAAAGCAGTTCCAGAGTTACTGTATCCCGCTCACCATGTTCAATCCCCCGCGACGTGCCATCCTGAGCCGAGCACACAGCACTCTTGCGCGATCCATGCTCACCGTGCGAAGGCGAAGGATCGGCTCCGCTGCTCTTAAGGATCACCTTATTTGCCAATGAGCTTGGCTTTGCACAAAAAGCAAATCTCACCACGGATGAACACGGATGACATGGATTTACAAACTGAAAATGGTCCTAATTGAGTTCTTGTGCAAAGCTAATGAGCTTCTGAAACGGCAATGTCGATCTGCCAATCCCCTGTAGAATGAAACTCTCATGGAACACAAAGGCGACCACTTTGACGTGCTGGTGATTGGCGCGGGCCCAACTGGCATGGCGTGTGCTATTGAGGCGCAGCGCGCCGGGTTTACTTCCGTTATGGTGGACAAGGGCTGTCTGGTGAACTCGTTGTTTCACTATCCGGCGAACATGGTTTTCTTTACCACGCCGGAGCTGCTGGAGATTGGCGACATCCCATTTACCACGGCCAACCAGAAGCCCAACCGCTCAGAGGCGCTGGAGTATTACCGCAACGTGGCGCAGCATTACCGGCTGGACGTGCGCCAGTACCAGCGCGTGGTGAGCGTGACCGGCTATGACGGCGCGTTTAGAGTGGAGACGCAGGACCTGCACGGCCACGATCACGAATACACGGCGCGCAAAATTGTGGTGGCGACGGGATACTACGACCGTCCGAACTATTTGGCCATACCGGGCGAGGACCTGCCCAAGGTGATGCACTATTACAAAGACCCGCATCCGTATTTTGATATGGACGTACTGGTGATTGGGGCAAAGAATTCTGCGTCGATTGCGGCGCTGGAGCTGTGGCGGCGCGGATCGCGCGTGACGATGGTGCATCGCGGGCCGGACATACACCGCAACGTGAAGTACTGGATCAAGCCCGACATTGAAAATCGCATCAAGAACGGAGAGGTCACGGCATATTTCAATAGCTGCGTGCTGGAGATCAAGCCGGAAGAGGTGCGGCTGCTGAAGACGCCTGAAGGTGAGCGCGTGCTGAAAAATGATTTTGTGTTTGCGCTGACCGGATACCACCCCGATTACGAATTTCTCGAATCATTGGGGATTGAGTTGACGCGCCCAGAGATGAAACCGGTGTGCGACTTGCAGACATTTGAAAGCAATGTGCCGGGCATCTATGTGGCGGGATGCGTTGTGTCGGGTTCCAAAACGAGTGAGATATTCATCGAGAATGGGCGCTTCCACGGTAAGCAGATTGCCGAAGACCTGAAGACAAAGTTGCACGTGGCCAGGGTGAAGTAGGATTCGAAAAAGTCAAAACTTACCGCGGATCAACACGGATCGGCGCGGATCAGGAAATGCAATAGAACATTAGCGAGACGAAAGCGTTGCGTGCGAAGCGAACGTATGATCGAGGGCGAGCCCGACTTGCGCGGCGAGCCCTACTGCATCAGGGCTGAAAAGTGTCACCACTCCCGGGATCTAAAAGCGGTTTGGAGCGAAGCGACAAAATTAAAGCTCTTCTTCCATGTAGTCCATCACGGCGTGCAGATTGTTTTCTTCCAGAAAGATATTAGCCAGACGGACGCGGCCTTCTTTATCGAGACGCTGAGCGGCGGATTCGGCAAGAGGCATGTCAACGCGCATTTCTTCATGTAGAAAGGGAACGAGTTCGTCGGACTCAACGCGTGCCACGAAAGTGCCCCCGGCATTTTGTTCAAACATGATTTGGTAGGTAGGGGGTTGGCCGTCAATTTTCATGAGATCCAGAGTGCCGGTGGGCATGAACGTTCCTCCAGTGCCTAGCAGGGTAATATCATATCGGACGCCATGAGTGTAATGCGGCAATTGCAGCCGTGTAAACTGCGGTGGAGCGAAATTAGTTTCCCTCAGGGCCGGGAAAGAGCTGCTTTGGCCAGCCCACCTCCTGTGGGGGAGGGGCATCGTATGAAATAGTCCGGCGTGCTGGCTCTTTCGTTCCCCTAAGCTGATTTCTCAAAGCACCGGCTGGAGATTCGCAAAACTTTTATACGGGAGAAGGAACGACATGAAACGTTTGGCTATTTTAAGCGCCTTGGCGCTTTGTATCGCTTCATTCGCGCCTGCGGCATCGGCCCAGAGCAGTGACGATAAAAACCATGGAAATTTTGGCATCTATGCTGACTTTACCCGCCTGCAACCCGCCGACCTCAATTTATTTGGTGTGGGCGCCAGGCTGGGTGTAAACGTGAGGAAGCACGTGGTGGTGGAAGGCGAAATGGCCTATGACTTTGAGCGCAACAAGACACAGACCATCACAACAGGAGTGGTCACCAGCACTGTGCGCTCCAATATCAGGCTGCTCCACGGATTGTTTGGCCTCAAGCTCCAAAGCACTGGCCCGGTACGCTTTTTCGGATTGCTGAAAGGCGGCTTTGTGAACTTCGGCGTGGGTGGTCCCGTTACGGCAGGCGTTATCAATAACCAGATCAACAATATTGTTGATGGCGACACGGATGGCGTCTTCTATCCCGGTGGCGGCGTTGAGTTCAACGCTGGCTGGTTCGGTTTCCGGGTGGAAGCCGGCGACGAAATCATGTTCCTGAACGCCGGTACGCGCAATAACTTCCGGGCCACCATCGGTCCACAAATCCGGTTCTAGTGCTCCACTAATCGGCAGAAAAAAGAAAGCAGCTCTTTCTGGGCTGCTTTCTTCTTGTCCCGCAAAGAAGCTTCGTCTTCTTGTGCCGTTTGCCTGCTGTTCCTGCCTGCGGCCAGCTTCTCTGGCCTGTGTTAGATTAGTAAGAGTGTGGGCGCGTAGCTCAGTTGGTAGAGCAACGCCCTTTTAAGGCGTGGGTCGCTGGTTCGAATCCAGCCGCGCTCACCATTGTTTACTGGCTTACGCCGCGCCGCCGCACCGGCTATCACTTTTACATCAGAGACCGTAACTTCTCATGTCCAATCCAACCGACCCGGAAAACCAGCCAGACAAACCGTCCGCCGATTCCAGCGAATCGTTCCAGGACATTCTTTCGCAGTTTGAGCAGAGTCATTCCCACAAGCCACAGAACGAAGAGGGCAGCCGCAGGATTGAAGCCACTGTTGTCACGCTGACGGCTGATTCCGTCCTGCTCGATATCGGCTTTAAGACGGAAGGTATTTTGCCTCTCACGGCGCTGCCTCCCGCTGAAACCGTAAAGCCCGGTGACAAGCTGCTGGTGAGCGTCAAAGGCCGCGATCCTGAAGGCTATTATGAAGTTGCTCTGGGCAAGATCTCGCGTCCCATTGACTGGCCGTCTCTGGAGCAGGCATTCAATGAGAAAGCCACGATCATGGGCACGGTCACGGCCGCCATTAAGGGCGGCTTGAGCGTCGATGTAGGTGTGCGTGCTTTTATGCCGGCTTCGCGCAGCGGAGTACGTGATGCTGCCGAGATGGAAAAACTCGTCGGACAGGAGATTCGCTGCCGCATCACCAAGCTCGACGTGACCGAAGAAGACGTTGTAGTCGACCGCCGCGTAATCGCTGAAGAAGAAGAGCGCGCCACCAAAGATCGCCGCTACTCTGAGATTCAGGAAGGCGAGACCGTTCGCGGTACTGTCCGAAGCCTCGCCGATTATGGCGCTTTCGTCGATATCGGCGGTGTCGATGGCCTGCTGCACGTTGCGGAAATCTCCTGGAGCCGCGTCAACAAGCCTTCTGACCTGCTTTCTGTTGGCCAGGAAATTGAAGCGCGCGTTCTCAAGGTTGATCCCGATAAACGCCGAATCTCGCTTGGCATGAAGCAGCTTCTACCGCATCCCTGGGACTCTGCTCCAGAAAAGTACAAACAGGGCGAGCGTGTGCGCGGCACGGTGTCGCGCCTGGCCGATTTTGGCGCCTTCGTGGAGCTTGAGCCCGGCGTTGAAGGTTTGATTCACGTTTCTGAAATGTCATGGTCCAAAAAAGTGCGCAAGCCCAGTGATGCAGTCAAAGTCGGAGAGACCGTTGAAGCCGTTATTCTGGGTGTTAACGTGCCGGAGCGGCGTATCTCTCTGGGACTGAAGCAGGCCCTCGGCGATCCATGGATTGAAGCGGCAAAGAACCTCACGATTGGCTCGGTGATTGAAGGCCCGGTCGTCAGCATCACCAAATTCGGCGCGTTCGTGCAGATTGCTGAGGGCGTTGAAGGAATGATCCACGTGAGTGAAATCAGCGCGGAGAAAAGAATCAATCATCCGCAGGACGTGCTTAAAGTCGGGCAAACGGTGAAAGCCCAGGTACTTGATGTGGACGGCGCTAAACGCAACGTGCGCCTCAGCATCAAGCAAATGGTCCCTTCCAGTCTTGATGAATACATTGCCGAGCACAAGGAAGGTGACAGCGTTACCGGCCGCGTGCAACAGGTTAACGCTGTCACCTTCCTTGTGCTCGGCAATGTATTCATCAAGACTGGAAGGGACCATTTGCTTGATGAATACATTGCCGAGCACAAGGAA
>DASXIL010000350.1:0-3052 GCA_036497985.1 Candidatus Angelobacter sp.
CGGGGGTGCCGGTAAGCTTCGTAGTATGTCCAGCCCACGACAGTCAATAGAAATAGCGAGGTACCATGAACGGAACCGTTGTTGCCAAGAAGAAGATTCATTCATCCACGAGTACCAAAGCAGTTCCTGAACTTAATGACAGAAATGTCCTTGAACCAAAGCCTGTATCGCACATTGAACCAATACACGCTGAGCCAACCCACCTGGAGCAGGCAGAAGAAGCTGTTTCCCTTTTTCGCACGAATGCCTTGCAACGCCGTCTGGCGCAGCTCGGTCAGCTCGATCTGCAGATCCGCGACCAGGGGTTGGCCGCAAGCTATGATCAAAAACCCTGGAGCCTGTTGTATAAGGCACTGATTGACAGCATCGGGGCCGATCCCAAGACTTTTCAGCTCATTTATCCATTTACTTCCTGGAACTGGGCCACACAGCAGGTGGGCTTTATTGGCGCGGCCCAATATAACTTCTGCGCTGCTGTTCCCCAGTGGAGCGCCGTGGGAAATTACAATTCAAGCGGCGATATGTTCAATCAGGCCTTTCAGGAATTCCTGAATGTAATCGTTGCATCCACAGATGATCCGCAACTGCGGGTACAGATACAGCAGGCCGGCGACAAGCTGACACTGGCCACCAACGACTACACCACGGTATATCAGCAGGCAGTCAGCGCTTATAACGACAGCGTTACCAACAACGATCCTCCATTTGATAAATGGATGGGAACGCCGCCGGGCAAAGGATGGCAAACGCAAATTGTTGCCAAGGGAACTACAGTTGACCAGGCGCAAAAGAATTACAACAATCTTGTAGATCAGGCCAACACCCCGGGGCTGGCGGATGCACAAACCCAGTTCAAGAACCAGGATTTCTATTCCAAGCTTACCGATCCGGGGCTCTCCTCTTTCCCCAAGGTGCCGAACTGGAGTGCTTCAGACAATCCATCATCCTGGGTTGACCGCATCAAGGCCGGCCAGGGCCCGGCAGGTGCAACCATGGGGTTCACTAACCGCGATGCTTCGTATGATTATTCCAATACGTGGGCGGGCGGCAACATCAGTATTAAACAAGTTTTCTGGCAGGTGAATGTCAGTGGACAATGGCAATCCGTCACTGAATTTGAATCAGACCAGGAACTGGAAGTAAGCATTGAATTTGAAGCAATGGATCAGATTCAGACCCAGCCAAGCCCGTGGTACAACGGCAGCTTTATCCGCAGCAAAGCCAACGGGCCGTTCAAAAAAGGCTATAGCGCATACGGCGGAGACGGGAACCAGGCGGTCTTTGGAGAGAAAGGCTTTGTTGGATTGCTGAAAACCGGCATGTATGTGGGCTATAAACCTACCTTCACGATTAAGACCAGCCAATCCAGCTTTAGCAGCTTCCTGAATAAATTCAAAGTGACCACCGGCCTGCGGATCGGTCCGTTTACATTTGAAGCTTCCGGGGGAATGGAAAAAGCCGGCTGGACTTACAGCAGCCAGGGACAAACCTTTACCGGAACTTCCACCTCAGAAACACCGCTGATCATCGGCGTTGCCATTTCCGAGTTGCCACAGGGAAACTCGCAATTGTTTCTGGCCAGGAGCGAACCTCAGGCCAGAAAAGGCGTCTGCTACCGCTTTGCCGGCCGAGAGGGCGATATTCTAGCGCGCGGCGTTAGCGAAGACGAATGCAGCTCTCTGGGCGGTGAAAGCTGGGCGCCCATGGGCATTTTAGCTCCCAGCATCGTCACAAGAGACGTGCATGACGTTCGCATATTGCCGCTGCATGGAGATCCCGTACTAACCAATGGCATCGGTCACATGGACTTCAACGGCCCGAACCTGGCGCTGGTCAGGTGCGGAATCTTCGCGCAAAACAAGCCATTGCCTCGCGTGGGGACGGAATACGTCATCACCGGCGAGTATGACGATCATCCCATGCCGTTCCGCTACACCGTGCGCTGCACCGTCGCGGCAAGACCGGTATCGCGCTTTGTTCCAGCCGTCAGCGGCCTTGAAGAAGAGCAACACTAACCGTTCTTGAGCAGCGTGTTCACGCGCCACTCCAAGACATTGATCACAAATGGTCCGCCGGAAATCCTGTAAAGGGTTCCGGCGGATTTTTATGCTTTGCGTTACCTCATGCCGCGCGGGAAGAAGACACCGGCAACGAGTCTTCAATCAACTCATTTCGCATGGCATATTGCATCAATTCCGCACTGCTCTTTAAATTCATTTTTTCCAGAATGCGCGCACGATATGTGCTGATGGTCTTGATGCTGAGCGACATGGCGCGGGCAATCTCACTGGACGATTTGCCCGAGGCCAACGCAAGAAATACCTCAAGTTCCCGCGTGGACAGTGATTCATGCGGCTGCATGTGAGAGTCGCCAAGCCGTTGCACCATGATCTCAGCCAGCGCCGGGCTCACATATCTTCCGCCTGCTCCAACTTTCCGGATGGCCCGCACCAGGTCTTCCGAGCAACAGTCCTTTGTGAGATAACCGGCGGCGCCGGACCGCAGCGCCCGGATTCCATAATATTTTTCCGGAAGAGCGCTAAAGACCAGCACTGCCGCCCTGGGCCGCTGCTGGCGGACATCTTTTAATAACTCAAATTCACCGCCGGCCCCGGGAATCTGCAGGTCCATCAGGAGCACGTCATATTCCTGTTTCAAAATCAATTGCAAGGCAGACGCGCGGGTTGCCGCCTCACCCACAACCTGAATATCCGATATTTTTGACAAGATAAATTTCAGTCCTTCGCGAATTACAAAGTGGCCATCAGCGATCACCACCCGCACCATTATTCCCTCCTGCAACCTGGGTCCACGCGCACCGATGTATGAAAAGATTTCTTCGACAGCAGGGAACTTTAGAAATGCGGCGCGAACCGGTTTTACTCCTGCCCCCTGGGCCGGGAGTGCAATGATTGCTGTCTTATGCTGTTTGTTATGAAATTACGTTCGAAAATAAAACTGCATGGTGAAATCCAACTGAACCAATGTTTGGCTGTTGAGAAAATGTTTGATGTAAAAGCTTGCGATGCATTTTTATTGTTACGCAAAAGAG
>DASXIL010000351.1:0-6248 GCA_036497985.1 Candidatus Angelobacter sp.
TTGCCTTTTTTCTTATAGTCCACCAGGGGACCGTCAATGTCAGCCTGTTCCTGCGCATTCTTCAGCTCATCGCCTGTCATCGGCTCAGGATCTTTTTTGCCCGTAAATGGGACGACTTGCCAGCCCTTGTCAACGTCGTAGGCTTGCGTCATCGTAAGGCCCTGGACGGAAATATCAAGCCGCATTTTCATTGGCCGTTTGAAAGTCTGGGTGAACCCAGCCTGCATGCCTTCCGTTTCAAAATCGCCCGTCATCCGGATACTCTGAATCGCTTTCAATTTCGCAAGGCCGCCCTGGGCCGCAATGTGCTTAGCGATGATTTCATCTACAGTCTGTGCGGACAAAGTCAGCGAAAACAAAATTGCGGAAACAGCAATAAACGTCAATCGACGCATGCGACGGCTCTTTTAGGCTGAACAAACGATCGAAAACACCATGCCTTTGATCCAAGGCTTTGATGCCCGAACACCCTCAATGTTACGTTACCAAACTTTTCATTTGCTGGTTGCTCAAGAGCGGAGCCAATGATTAGCGGGCTCTAAGTAACCTGTATTATGATTTCCACCCTGAAGGGAGCGTTGAACAATGGAGCGCAGAAAAGTTTTGCAGGGAGCGGGTGCAATTGCGGCCGTGGCCGCCACAGGAGGGTTTACCATGGCGCATGCTGGCGTGAGCGCAGACGAAGGGCATAAGCGCGGCATGGCGCATGGGCTCACCGTGTTGAACCTGCGCCGCAGCGGCGCGCATGAGCTAGCGGTCAAGACCGATAAAGGAATCCTAGTGGTGCCGGAAGCCGCGAAGCTGCTGAAGATGCAAGCGCCGGGAACTGTCGATGACTTGCTGCAAAATGAAGACGGCCCCAGCCTGAACGCGCTGGTGGATGCCGCTCTGAAATCCAGCGCCGCGCATTCGGCGTTCATCAAAGAAGATAGCATCGAGTATGGGCCGGTGGTGGTGCATCCGGAAAAGATTGTGTGCGTTGGTTTGAACTACCGGAAGCATGCCCAGGAGATCGGCTCGCCGATTCCCAAAGCTCCCGTACTCTTCAACAAGTTCAACGTTGCGCTGAATCATCACAAGGGCACGGTCAAGCTGCCGGTGGAGTACGCCAAGAAGTTCGATTATGAAGTTGAGCTCGTGATGGTGATTGGCAAGGAAGCCAGGAACGTCAGCGAGGCCGACGCGCTTTCCTACGTGGCCGGATACTGCACCGGCAATGACTTCACCGCGCGCGATCTGCAGCTTGAAACCGGCGGCCAGTGGATGATCGGTAAGACGCCCGACCAGTTTGCTCCGCTCGGGCCCTACATGGTCACCGCCGACCAGATCAATCCCGACAATCTGAAGTTGGAGACGCGGGTCAACGGCGAAACGCGGCAATCATCGAACACCAGCGATTTCATTTTTAACAGCAAACAGATGGTCAGCTACATTTCGCGTTACATCACTCTGCGTCCGGGCGACATTATTTTTACCGGAACGCCGGAGGGCGTAATCCAGGGCAAGCCAAAAGACCAGCAGGTGTGGCTCAAGCCCGGAGACAAAATCGCATGCAGCCTGGAAAAGCTGGGCGAGTTGACGTTTGATCTGGTGTGAGCATGGAGACCCAATGGCGTTTCTTCAAAATCAGGGCGCGCGGATTTACTGGGACGAACAGGGAAGCGGCGATCCTATTTTGCTTATCATGGGGCTCGGCTATCCTTCTTACCTGTGGCATCGCACGCGGCCTACGCTGAAGGAGCGCTATCGCACCATCGCGCTGGATAATCGCGGCAGCGGCCAGAGCGATGCGCCAGCAGGGCCATACTCCATCGCATTGATGGCTTCAGACGCCGCGGCTGCGCTGGACGCGGCTGGAGTGGAACGCGCACATGTGTTTGGCTTGTCAATGGGCGGGATGATTGCGCAGGAGTTCGCGCTGCAATACCCTGCGCGCGTGCGATCGCTGATTTTGGGATGCACTGCGCCGGGCGGCCCCAACGCCGTGCGCGCAGAAAAGCGCGTTACGGAAATTCTGATGGGGATTGGTCTGGGGCCTGAAGAACATGCTCGCGCCATGCGGCCTTATGTCTATGATTCGTCCACTCCGCTGGAACGGATTGAAGAAGACCTGGCCATTCGCCGGCAGTGGTTTCCCAAACCAGAGGCTTACAAGGCGCAGTTGCAGGGTATCTACAAATGGGAAGCGTATAGCCGATTACACAAGATTACGGCGCCAACTCTTGTCATCCACGGTGAAACGGACCAGTTGGTTCCAGCAGGCAATGCCGAACTGATAGCCTCGCGTATCAATGGCGCACAACTGGTGAAGCTGCCGCACGCCAGCCACATCTTTACCACCGACCAGCCGGAAGCTTCGCGTAAAGCCGTGATGGATTTTCTTGGCAGCCAGTCTTTGTGAAGCATCTGGGTGAAGCATCCGGGGGTTCACAGGTTCTTCGCGGGTTTTGTTGGATTACCTGCAATCATGCTCCAGGCGCTGAACGCGCTGAGGATAGCCAATCCAGCGGAAATGCACATGACCCATCGAAAGCCTGACAGGAAGGATTCATCAATCCACGTTTTCAGCGCTTGCTCTTGATCAGTGTCCAATCCCTTTGGCGGCTCGATCTGCGTTAGGCGGTTCCGTTGTTCCAGCACGGCGTGTCTTACAGGTGCAGATAGCTTCGACGCATCGAGCTTATCCGCAAGTTGATTGTTGAAAACATGAAATGCCACCATGCCAAGCACGGCGATGGATAAAAGCGATGCGACGCGAGAAACCGCGTTGTTCACGCCGGAAGCTACGCCGGCCTTGCGTTCACGCACTGAATCCATCACTGTGGTAGTAAGAGGCGCTACAACGAGGCTCATTCCCAGTCCAAGGACGATCATCGCGGGAAAGTATGTGGTCCAATAATCTCCGCCGATACCCGGCTTGGCGAACAAAAGAAATCCGCACGCGGCAATCATGGGCCCGATCACGAGCGGGAGTTTTGCGCCATAGCGCGCAACCAGGCCTCCTGCCCATCGAGAGAGAAAGAACAAGATCAGAATGAGAGGCAGATTGGCTGCGCCGGCTTGCGTCGGCGTATAGCCCTGCAGCTGGATGAGGTTGTAAGGAAGAAAGAAGAGCAATGCGCCCAGGGCGGCATAGAGTAGAAGAGTGAGCAGGTTTGCGCCGCTGAAATTCCTTGATTGAAAGAGCTGCAAGGGAAGCAGCGGAGTATCCGTCGCGGCCTCGCGCCAGAGGAAAAGACCGATCGCAATGACACCGGCAGTGGCAGTTCCCCATGTCTCAGGATTCGTCCAGCCGCGGCCTGGAGCTTCAATCATGCCAAAGACGACGAGGCCTAGACCAAGGGTAATCAGGAATGCTCCTGAAAGGTCAAGCTTATGCTTGCCACGTTCGCCACAACTTTCTGGAACAAACAACAAAGAAATCATGATGACAGTGGCGGCAATCGGCAGATTAATGAAGAAGACCCAGCGCCAGGAAAAATGCTGGACGAGCCATCCGCCCAGCACGGGCACAATGGCTGCGGTGATGCCTGTAAACCCTGACCACCTGCCAATTGCCTTGCCGCGCTCAGCCGTCGGAAATGCCGCGCTGATGATCGCCAGGCTTCCCGGGACAAGCATGGCTCCGCCCACGCCCTGCAAAGCCCTGGCCGCGATCAGGTGCCGAATGTCAGGGGCGAAGCCGCACCACGCGGATGCGGCGGCAAAGAGAAACACGCCAATGGTGAATACGAGCCGGCGTCCGTAGAAGTCGCCCATAGCGCCGCCCAGCAGGATGAGCGCCGCCAGAAAGAGGGCGTACGATTCCACGACCCATTGCGCATCTGAGACCGTGGCATTTAGCGCGCGCTGGATACTGGGCAAAGCGACGTTCACCACCGTTCCATCTATAAAGGCCAGGCTGGAGCCGAGAATCGTCGCGGCGAGGACCCATCCAGATCGCGCGACAGGGGCAGACGGCATCGCACCGGTTTCGGAACGCGCGAATGAGTCGCAGGGGTATTTCAGATAACTACTCCCGGGAGCGTAAACAGTTGTCCGCTTCCTTCGTCAAATAAGTGTACCCGCGCCGAACATTTGTGAATCCTGTTATCTTCAGTTGCATCAATTCATGGGCGACCTAATCGGATGAAAATAGGAATCACTTGTTATCCCACGTATGGCGGCAGCGGAGTTGTGGGCACGGAGCTCGGAATTGAGCTGGCGCAGCGCGGCCATGAAGTGCATTTCATTGCCTACCAGCAGCCCATCCGCCTGAACACCAAGCAGCCACGCATCTTCTTTCATGAAGTCACTGTCTCGCAGTATCCACTGTTTGAGTATCCGCCGTATGATCTGGCGCTGGCAACGCGAATGGCGGAAGTGGCGGAAATCTACAATTTGGACATACTGCACGTCCACTATGCGATCCCGCATTCGGTCAGCGCATTGCTGGCACGACAGATGCTGGCGGCGCAGCCGAATGGCAAAGGGCGCAAGCTGCCCTTTGTGACCACCCTGCACGGCACCGATATCACGATTGTGGGCGCAGACCGCTCATATCTTCCGGTGACCCGTTACTCAATTGAGCAGAGCGACGGTGTGACGGCCATCTCAAATTACCTGAAGCAGCGCACGGTCGCGGAATTCGAGATCAAGAATCCGATTGAAGTGATTTACAACTTCGTGAACTGTGACACGTACATGCGCGACCCGAAAGCGGCGGAAAATCGGGCTGAGTATGCCGGTAAAGACGAACGAATTCTGGTCCACGTGTCGAACTTCCGGCCGGTGAAGCGTCTGGGCGACGTGATTGAAATCTTCGATCGCGTACAGAAGAAGATGCCATCGCGTTTGCTGCTGATGGGGGATGGGCCCGAGCGATCACGCGCGGAGTGGCTGGTCAATCAAAAAGGCCTGCGCAATCGCGTGGAATTTCTGGGCAAGGTGGATCGGGTTTATGAAAAGCTCTCCATCGCCGACCTGATGCTGGTGCCCAGTGAAATGGAATCATTTGGGCTGGCCGCTCTGGAAGGAATGGCATGTGAGGTGCCGGCCGTGGCGACCGCCGTGGGCGGCGTGGCGGAAGTGGTTGATCACGAACGCAGCGGCTATCTTGCCGAGGTGGGCGACGTAGATACGATGTCGCGCTATGCGATAGACATTCTTTCTGACGAAAAGCGTTTACGCGAGATGGGAAAAGTAGCCCGCTGGGAAGCGCAGACCCGGTTCTGTTCGACGAAGATCATTCCTGAATACGAAAGATTTTATGAGCGGGTGTTGGAGCGCGCAGCATAAATTGCCGCGGCGGCGCCCGGAGCAGACTGTTCCGTATCGACCACCGGCATTTCCAGCATAACCAGGGTGCCGTGGCCGTCGCGGCTTTGTACGGTGAGTTTGCCTTCGTCGCCAAACAACACATGCAGACGTTCCGCCACGTTGACCATGCCAATCCCGCGGCCTGAGCCCATCTGTTCAGCCGCGACCGCCGGCGGCGCGCTCATGCCCACACCGTCATCCTCCACCTGGATCATTAGTTTGCCATCCTGAATGCGGCTGCGGATGGTAATGCTTCCGCCATCAACCTTTGGCGCAAGGCCATGCTTGATGCAGTTTTCCACCAGCGGCTGCAAGAGGATTGCTGGGATCACGATGTCGAGAGTTTCAGGATCAAGATGCTTATAGACGCGAAGCTTGTCACGGCCAAAGCGCACGACCTCGATATCGAGATAGTCATCGACGAATTCAATTTCGTCACGCAGCTGTACAAATTCATCATGCTTGCCCAACAACCGACGGAGGATTTTAGAGAGCTTCAAGATCAGCTCGCGTGCGCGGTCAGGATCAAAGCGCACCAGAGAAGAAACAGAGTTCAGCGTGTTGAATAGAAAATGCGGATTGATCTGGCTTTGCAGCGCATCGAGACGGGCTTCAAGAAGCAATCGCTCCTGCTCTTCCAGCTTCATCTCAATGCGTGTGAGGTTCCATATCTTGATTGGGATGGCGATGGTTGCCACCGTGGCGGCAAAGATTGCCAGCAGAGCTACCGGAGTGTTGATCGAAAGCACCAACAGGCCTTTGGGCACGGCGTATTGCAATAAAAGGCGCGCGGTCTGCAGGGCGATGATCATCAAAAAGAATGCGGTCTGCCAGTCGATACGCTGGTGCCGCAGGTTACGCTTCACCCAGCGGTACACGCTGAGGTCGACGAAAGGAGAGAATGTCCAAATCTCTTCTTCATTGCGGCAGAAGTGGCGCAAAGATCCGGC
>DASXIL010000352.1:0-3435 GCA_036497985.1 Candidatus Angelobacter sp.
CTTCGCCGACTCGGCACCCGACGCACAGGATCTGTGCCGGGAAGGCGCGAGCAAAGCAATCTCTCTTTTCATGGATGATTCGTGCAATCAACCCCGCACACCATTGTTCCCTTCGAATCAAAGCACGTTCACATGGGCGTATTCTGCGCTGCAGCACTCTGGCCGCATCGCCATATGCGAAAAGCTCCTTGATTATCAGAAAGCGGGTTTAGCAGATATCGCAGTCATGGACGATGAAATCCGTGTTGAGTTTCTTCCTAGGTATTCGGGCCTGGAAAACATCGATACGGAAGAATTCGAATGGCTTACCGATTCGATCCATGATGGTCAACAAACAGTGCGCAAGGCGCTCGGCTCGATTCAACCTAAAATCCACGAAATCATGAGGCCGCTCGTATATCGATGGATCGACTACTATATCGGCTACGAAGCGGATCCCTTGGTGGATGCATATTTTGAACGATTGGGTGTGCTAACAGCAGAGCTCATGACCGGCCATGATGCATTTGAGGACGAAGCCAATTTCGGAGGTTTGCCGTTTGCATTTTACAGGGCAACAGTTTGGACTTTGGTCGGGTGGGCAATAAAGCACGTGAATTTCGCAAAGCTGCTGCAAGAAAAACATCCTGACCTCTTGCCACAAAATCTCACGACGGTAACTGCGGACATAGACAAATTAAGTTCCAGTCTCGCAGCTGCATTGGGCGCGACGGTGGATGATGCATCACGAGCGTTAAGCCTCCTTGAACTCAATCTTCATAATGTCACTGCACTATGCATTAACGGCCATGCACCCCCACCGCTCATTCGGTCGTCTTCAGAGCAATTCATACGGCCCCTTTCCGGGATGCTCGTCACGCCTTTCCATTTCATGTTACGCAACCTCCGTGCCAATTACAGACAGGATTGGGATCGCGCTTTGAACACGAGAGAATCATTGTTTAGAGACGAATTACTCCAGCTGTTTCCTCAATCTTGGCTCCGGAAGTTAACGGGAAGTGTGGCTCTCAATCAGGGAGAAAAAACTTTAACCGACATTGATGCAGTAATCGTTGATACGAAGAATGGGACAGTTGGTTTGTTTCAACTCAAATGGCAAGAGCCATTTGGCCACTCTATTCGTGAGCGATCTGCTCGGATGGATAACTTCAATCGGGAAGCTGTTTTGTGGATAGACACTGTTACGAATTATCTGGCGACGCATACATCCGAAGAGATGGGGAGCAAATTCGGAGTCTCCAAGAAGTCTTACCGCGATGTTGAATACTACCTGTTTGTCGTCGGCAGGTATTTTACGCACTTTTCAGGAGATGAAATGCCAGATCCGCGGGCAGCTTGGGGTGTTTGGCCCCACCTAATCCGCCTCATTCGCGCTACAGCCGCTTCGGAGAACCCTATCAAGGACCTGCACGTGGCATTGGTTAAGGACTCCCCTGCGCTGCGGCCGTTATCTATACCGTCATCGAGCTTCAAGATTGGGGGGAAAACCGTACGAATGATGGAAGTACCAAAAGACTAAGTGGCATGCTTTCTGTAAATCACCCTTATTCTGTCCCGCCATCTCTCATCCAGTCCTATCAGGGACCACTCGATGGCCGGCGAGAAATAGCGCAACACTGTGTCCGTGGCGGGATGCACCCGCAATGATGGCGACAGGAGCATCAGCAACGGCGGTCGAGCCGAGAGCTGCAGTCCCGCGAAATATCCATATTGCTGGAACTCGCCGCGGCTGTGATGCCACAGAACGCGGGCCCAATAATCCAGCCCCTGAAGCGGCAGATGCATGTCTTCGTCAGCCTTAAGTTCCAGCACGGCAAGCCGGCCGTCGCGAGTACAGGTCAGCACGTCAATCATCGCGCGATCTGAAGCGGAAAATGCCGGCACCTGCGAATACACATGCGCGGGATCAAGGCTGGAATCAACGGCGGAAACATTCTTGAAGACCAGGGATTCCAGCCAGCGCTCCGGATACATGCGCCACAGCGGATCGCGCCGATCACCTTGCGGTTTGCGAGCATCCACCACGGTCTTGATGAACTCCTCGAATGCAGGCGCAGTCTCTTCATTCAGCCGCGTTTCATATCCGGGCGGGCCAAAGATAATTTCTTCCGCCACCTGAAATGCTTCCGGCGCATTCGCCAGCCTAGCTCGCGCAAGTTCCAATCCGTGAAGACGAAAAGATAATTCTGTGGGAGATATGACAGTGACTTCCCCTTGCGGTGCCAGCGCCATCACCTTGCTGATCGGCGCCGCAAAACGTGAGCGCACCTGCGCTGCGTCCAGCAGGCGCACAAGGCGGGTCTGTATGTTGCCATGGTCGGAGAGATCGATCTGGGTTGACGATTCGTCGCGCTCGTCGAATTCAAACAGCTGAAACTTTGCCGCAGCATGGTTGAGGTGCGCCAACCGAATCTGAAGTATTGCTGACGTTCTCGGCGGAAGGTAGAGCCGCAGGCCCTCGACTAGAGAGCGTCCGGCTTCGCGTTCACGGCAGGCATCCAGCCAGAGCAGGCCGAACGTGAGCGCCGCGTCCACTTGCGCCTGGGTTTCCTGCTGGTTCACGCCCATCACCGCAAAGGCGCTACGGCCTTTGCGCACCAACCCGCGCGCGTACACCGGAGAAAAGCTGCGTTCCAGGTCCATGGAAGTGGAAAATCTGGATTTATCCAGCGCCCAGCCCGGCATATCGCGGCGCAGGGTCCGTTCCAGGAGCCGTGCATAGCGGCTGCGCGCGGCTTTCTGCACGGTTGGCGGGCGGCGATCGCGGTCGCGGCATATCTCCATCTTGATGGGACGCGCTTGGCCAAAGCGCCGCACTGTCACCGTCAACATGCCGTTTTTCAATTCAGCATCAACCACGTGGCGAACGACGTTGCGCTCAGGTGACCACAGGTGCAGGAGACACCGGTCTTTTTCCGACGACAGCGAGTACTGCGCCGTCTCCAGATCAAAGAGCACCTGCCCGTCTTCCAGGACCACGGCGCTGCGGGCTTCGGAGAGGAATTCCTGGAGCGCGCGCGCAAGCAGGTCAGGACCCATTCAATCTTCCTATCGGTCAGAGCAATCAAGCCGAAACTATTTCACAATCAGGGTCACCGGTGTTGAGGCGCTCGCGTTCGGGCTGACGGCATTTACCGTGATCGAGTACGTACCCGCTGGAGTACCTTGCGGATTCTGCACAATCGTAGTGGTTTTGCTGCCTCCGCCTCCACCGCAACCAGAGAGCGCCGCCAGCAGCAAGAGCCCGCCCAGAGCCAGCGCGGGTTTAAGTCTTTGGTCGCGCGCCCGGCGATGGCATAGGTTGATGCCCGCCAGCACCGTTGTGATCAGGAGAAGCACCGGGAAAAAAAGCTTGTAATTCCCCGGGCCTGTGCGAAGGTCGGTGACGGCGGCTGTCCGCGCGGTGGTGTTAATCGTCAGCGTAACTCCCACACC
>DASXIL010000353.1:0-2461 GCA_036497985.1 Candidatus Angelobacter sp.
TCTCCCAGGAGGTGGCGTTTCTTTTCTTCGGCAAAGGAGCAGAAGATCAGCACGTCATCCTTGGCGGTCTTGACCAGACGGGATTCCAGCGGACAGCGCAGGCGAGAGTCGAGCACGACGCGCAGCAGGGGGAGACGACGGGTAAGGCCGGTGCGGTCGGTAAGCAGTGGATCGTCTGCGATGATAGTGCCAACCCCGACCATGATTGCGTCCGACTCGTGCCGCAGCTCTTGCACGTGAGCGCGAGCTTCTTCGCTGGTAATCCAGCCCCCAGTAGCGCCGGTCGCCCCCAAAGCAGATGGGTTGAAGGAATCGCCAGGCGGCGGAGCGATTTTGCCATCCAGCGTCATTCCTGACTTCAGGGTGACCAGCGGCAATCGAGTAAGGATGAACCGAGCAAAAGCTTCATTGATCCGGCGAGCTTCTGTCTCGAACAAGCCAGTTTCGACGGCGATTCCGGCTGCGCGCAGCTGTTCAAACCCTTTCCCCGCGACTTTTGGATTTGGGTCTGCCATGGCCGCGACCACACGCCTAACGCCCACAGCAATTAGCGCATCAGTGCATGGTGGCGTGCGGCCCTGATGGCAATGTGGTTCGAGGTTTAGGTAGATGGTGCCCCCGCGTGCATGAGATCCAGCCTGCTCAAGGGCCAGAACCTCCGCGTGCTTCATGCCGTCAAATGTGTAAAAGCCTTCGCCAACAACTTGCCCGCTGGCATCTGCAATCACCGCACCAACGCGGGCGCCGGGAGACGTAAGTCCGCTGCCCCGGCGCGCGAGATCCAGTGCGTGGCGCATGAAGTGCTCGTCTTGTTCAGAAAATGCCATGATTTACATGATGGCCGTTCACGAACTAGTTTGTGGAAAATAAGGACTCGGCAAAATTTTCAGCATTGAACGGCAAGAGATCGCCCGCCTTTTCGCCCACTCCTACATATCGCACCGGCAAACCAAGCTCACGCGAAATAGCCACCACCACGCCGCCTTTTGCCGTGCCGTCAAGCTTAGTAAGAACAATTCCTGTGACTCCTGCGGATTCAGTAAAAAGGCGTGCCTGCTGCAATCCGTTCTGGCCTGTAGTAGCGTCCATCACGAGCAGAACCTCATGCGGCGCTCCGGGGATAATACGTTGCGCGGTGCGCTTCATCTTTTCCAGTTCGGCCATCAGGCTTATCTTGGTGTGGAGGCGGCCAGCGGTATCAATGATTACACTGTCCGTATGTCGCGCCTTGGCGGCACTGAGCGCATCATAAAGCACAGCTGAGGGATCGCCACCAGGCTTGGTCTTGATGACTTCCACGCCGGTTCGCGAGCCCCAAACCTCAAGCTGTTCAATGGCCGCGGCGCGAAATGTATCCGCAGCACACAGGAGAACGGTTTTGCGTTCAGTGCGCAACGCATGGGCCAGCTTGCCGATCGTGGTAGTTTTTCCCGTGCCATTTACACCCACCACCATAATGATTTCCGGCTCACCTTTGGCTGGTTTACCGGTGCGAGCGGGCGTTGCGTTCAGAATGGCAAGCACCTGTTCTTTGATGAGCTTTTTGAGTTCGCCTGCGTCTTTAATCTGCTTGTGATCGGCTTTTTCACGGAGTTTCGACAATATCTCCTGGGTAGTTTTCATGCCCAGATCGGCGCCCAGCAAGATCCCTTCCAGATCGTCCAGCGTGTTGCTGTCAATCTCCTTGGTAAGGGCCATTACTTCATCAATGCGCTCGCTCAGGTTCTCTCGCGTGCGCGTGACTGCCTGCTTCATCTTGTCGAGAAACGAGGGTTGCGGTGTTCCGAATAGAGTCTGAATCATTGCATTTATGAATGTCTGCCGAACTTTTGATTATATCGGTACGCACTCCGGTATTCACTGCCAAGGCTCCCGCCCTCGGATTTAAGAGACATCAGCCCATAACTTAAGCTACAGTTTTTAGGAAAGCGCAGGAGTTCCGGTTTTTGACCGTTTTTCCGTTCATTCAGCAGCTCAGGAAGAGGCCGACCAGGCATCTAAATACATGAGTTCCGGGAGAGCGAGAACAGGATGACCAGATCAGATAAGAGGCCACAGCTTGACATAGAAGAGGTGCGCCTCATCGCGGATTTGCGGATCATGCATTCCAAGGTGCATGAACTATTCGAGGTTGTATCTGTGCTCAAACGGGGGCGCGAAGAAAATTTCATTCGGAGATACGCCGATCATGCCATGCTGGAGAAAGACATCCAGCGTGTGGATGAGATATACCTGTGGTTTGTTAGCTTGAAAGAAGAAGGACTAAGGCTAAGGAAAAAGTGATTTGCCAGCGGCATGGCTGCAATTGTCGCGAAATCTTATGCCTGAGTCTGCGCGCTAACAGCAGCGGCAGATGCAGCTTCCTCGCCGCTTACTGTGGCCGCGCGATGAATGCGCAGCTTACCTGTCTCAAATACCTTGGTCATTGCCGCCACAACCGTGGGATCAAACTTGGTTGCCG
>DASXIL010000354.1:0-4168 GCA_036497985.1 Candidatus Angelobacter sp.
CTTCTTGCCGCCCTGACCATGACCACTCCTGAAAATGAGTTGTTTACGCTGCGCACTGAAGCTGACCGTGAAATTGCGCCGTATCGCAGCAAGATGCCCGGCGTGCAGATCGAGCAATTGCAAAAACAATTTATTCACAAGCGTCTGTTTGAAAAGGCGAAGATTCCGCGGCTCAGCCTCTTTTATCTGTGAACCTGACAATCGAAAAACTCGTGTACGGCGGCGATGGCCTTGCCCGGCTTCCTGAAGGCAAGACGGTCTTTACGCCATTTGTGCTGCCCGCGGAAGAGATAAGCGCGACGATCGTTCAAGAAAAAAGCAGTTTTGCTCGCGCCACGGTCGATCAGATACTGAAACCTTCGCCCTACCGAATTGCGCCGCCATGCCCGTATTTTGGCACGTGCGGCGGCTGCCACTATCAGCATGCGGGCTATACCGCCCAACTGGAAAACAAACGCGCCATCCTGAAAGAAACGCTGTTGCGCAACGGCAAGCTGGAGTGGAAAGGCGAGATCATCACGCATTCCGGCGAGCCGTGGGGCTATCGCAATCGCTCACGACTGAAAGTGCGCACTGCTCCGGATTTTGCCATCGGCTATTACAAGATGGGCACGAACGAGCTCTTACCGGTGAAGCAATGTCCCATCAGCTCTGCGGCCATCAATCGCGTCCTTGCTCATGTGTGGGAGATGGGCGAAGGCGGCAAAGTGCCAGCCGGGATCAATGAAATCGAATTCTTTGCCGACCACGCCGATGCCAAGATGGTGCTGGAAATTTATCTTGCGCCGGACGCGCCGGAAATGCGCGAGTTCGCGACAGCGTTGCAGGCAAAAGCGCCGGAGATCAAAGGAATTGCTTTCTTTACGGAGAACGCGGCCGCCGAATCCGGAGGCCAGCTGCCAAAATACACCGTGGGCGAAACCGCGCTGCCGTATCAGGCGGGCGAGAAATCTTATCGCGTGAGCGCAGGATCGTTTTTTCAGGTCAACCGATACCTGGTTAAAGAGCTGGTGCAGACCGTGGTGGGCGATTTTCACGGAAAGATCGCCCTGGATCTCTTTGCCGGCGTCGGGCTGTTTGCTGGTCATCTGTCAAAACGTTTCGACCAGGTCTTTGCCGTGGAATCGGCCCCTGCCTCTGCCGCCGACCTGCAAGCCAATGCGGTCAAGAATGTTGTGCCCGTGTTGAGTCCCGTGGAAGGCTTTCTACCGCGCTGCCTCAACATGCAGCCTGAGTTGGTAGTAGTGGACCCGCCGCGCGCGGGCCTGGGCGCGAAGACGACACAGCTGCTGGCGGCCCTGCGCGTGAAGAGAATCGTCTATGTCTCCTGCGATCCGGCCACGCTGGCGCGCGATACCCGCTTGTTTCTGGAGACCGGCTATCACGTGGAAGAAGTCCACATGGTCGATCTCTTTCCCCAGACTTTCCACATTGAAAGCGTCGTCCGGCTGGCGCGCGGATAAGCCCTACTTCCTGTTTTTCGGAATATTTTTGTTGTTCTCGATCTCTGGGTTATATTCGTTCGGCAAACTTTAACGCTTGCCGATGAAAGCCCAACCTCGCGCCCCTCTTGCTCTCGCCGCCACAGCATTCGCAGCCGGGATCTGGTTGTCGACACACTGGCAACTATCTACAGGGCTTTGGGGATGGGCATCGGCGTCCCTGGTTCTTTGCGCCGTAGCTGCTGCGGCGATCAAGAGTTTGCGGCCGGCGCAGATTGCAGCTTTGCTTGCGCTGGTGTGCGCCGGAGCTTTTGCGCGCATCGACACGCCGTCTCCTCGCTTAGCTACACTGCCGCCGGAGTTTTTGAACGTTAAAGATGTAGAAATCGTCGGCCATGTTACCAATGACGGCGCATTGCTGGCTGGCGAAGGCCCGCGCGAACGCTTTGATCTCCAGACTGAAACAATCGAACTTGATGGTCAGAAGTTCGTTGAGCCGGTGGGAATCCGCGCTACGGTTTTTTCGCGCGATGCCGTTGAGAAAGCGCAGGAATACGATGCGCCTGCAATTCCGCATATGGCTTACGGCACCCGGGTTCGGTTACAAGCAAAATTGCGCCTGCCCCGCAATTTTCGCAACCCCGGCGCATTCGACTATGAAGGCTACCTTCACGGCCTGGGCATCGGCGCGCTCGCATCGGTGAAGTCAGAAGACATAGAAATGCTTCCGGGGGCGTCCGGCAGCCGGCTCGGATTCTGGCGCAGCCGCGTGCGCGACAGCATCCTGCAACACATTCACCGGAGCGGTCTCTGGAGCAAAGAAGACGCTGCCATTTTTGCCGCCATGATCGTGGGCGACGATTCATTGCTCCTGCGCGATGTTCGCGAAGAATTTCAGCAGACCGGCGTTTATCACTTGCTGGTGGTTTCAGGTATGAATGTGGCGTTGCTGGCTTTCGCGATCTTCTGGCTGGCGCGAAGGCTGCGCCTTCCAGAATGGCCGGCTTCGTTGCTTACCATCGCGCTCTCCGTGTTCTATGCCTACATTGCCGGAATTGGCGCGCCTATTATGCGTGCCGTGCTTATGCTGTCCCTTTTTCTGGTAGCGCGGCTTCTCTATCGCGACCGCAGCGGACTGAATGCCACCGGCTTTGCCGCGCTGGTAGTGCTTGCGCTTTCACCAGCCGCCCTGTTTGAGCCCGGCTTCCAATTGACGTTCCTGGCCCTTCTGGCCATTACCGGCATCAGCCTGCCAATTCTGGAACGGACATCTGCGCCTTACCGCTCCGCCTTAAAGCACCTTGAAACCACTGGCTATGACCTGAGTCTTGAGCCGAAGCTTGCGCAGTTCCGCCTGGATTTGCGTTTAGTCGCCGGGAGATTGCAACAATTCATCGGCGAGCGTGCGGCGGGGATTGTCGTCACTGGCGCTGCCAGTGTCGTATTGGTACTCTTCGAGTTGCTGACGGTATCGGCGATCACGCAGGCAGTGCTGGTCTTGCCGATGCGAGCCTATTTTCATCGTGCCGCCATGTTAGGTGTTCCCGCCAACATTCTGGTGCTGCCTTTGGCTGGATTGATGCTCAATTCCGGCATTGCCGCAATTGCTTTGAGTTATGTTTCGCTGCCGTTTGCACGGCTCGCCGCGGCGCTCGCTGCTGGTTCACTGCACTGGACGCTGAGCAGCCTTCATTTCCTGTCCCGTTTTCACGTCGTTCAGTGGCGCGTTCCTGATCCCACTGCTCTACTGGCGTTGCTGGCCACTGCGGGGATTGTCCTGGCTTTTTTTGCCGTGCAAAAGCAACGCACGATAGCTCTTGCCGGACTGGCCGCATTGTTTGTTACGAGCGGGATTGTCGCCGTTTATCACACCGCGCCTCACGTTGAGGGTGGCAAGCTTGAAATTACGGCCATCGACGTGGGTCAGGGTGACTCCCTGCTGGTAGTTTCGCCCGAAGGACGAACAATGCTGATCGATGGTGGCGGCAGCATTGGTCCGGTGCACAGTGAATTCGATTTCGGCGAAGATGTGGTTGCGCCCTATTTATGGTCGCGAGGGCTGGACCACTTGGACGTGGTTGCGTTAACGCATGCGCATGGCGACCATATCGGCGGGTTGCCGCGCATCATTGAAGACTTCCATCCCGCAGAATTGTGGGTTGGCATCAATCCTGAAACCACGGCGTTACTGCATCTCTACGAAGTGGCAAATGAGAATCACGTAGCTATTCGCCACCACGTGGCTGGCGATGCATTGAATTGGAGTGGAACCAAGATCCGGGTACTCTCACCACCGGCGGAATGGCGGCCCAAACCTCAACCTAAAAACGATGATTCTTTGGCACTGCTAATTGGCTATGGTGACACAAGAGCTTTGCTGGCTGGCGATCTGGAGAAAAAGATGGAGCGCTTTGTGGCATCGGAGTCGCCGCGTGCTGATCTGTTGAAAGTCGCACATCATGGCAGCGCCACTTCTACAACGCCGGAGTTGCTGGCCGCCGTCCATCCACGCTTTGCCGTGATCTCCGTCGGCTATCAAAACTCTTTTGGGCATCCGCGAAAAGCGGTGCTGGACCGGCTGCAAGCTGCGGAGGTTCGGACCTACCGCACAGACTTGCAGGGCGTGGTGACATTTCTGCTGGATGGAAAGCACGTTGAACCGCGCCTTCAGCAAAAAAGAAAAGAATGTTGGCGGGTTAATTTTCTTTTTTCTCAAGCTTGGGTTC
>DASXIL010000355.1:0-3802 GCA_036497985.1 Candidatus Angelobacter sp.
AACCTGACGTGGCATGCGGCAGGCGCGATCCAACGGGGTTCTATGGAAACCTGGCCGGCCACACGATCCAGGTGGTATTCATGGGCAATCGAGGATTCGCTTCGAGTCACGTCCGAGTTAACCACATCATGTTCGCGGGAACGGAGTAGGTACGACTTCCACATCCAAGAGCGTGAAACAAAAAAAGAGGCCGCCTTTTTTTGCGGCCTCTTAGTGCATCAAGGAATTACAAATCTTACAAACCGTTTACTGGCAGACTGACGAGTTCGCTCCGACCAATGAATCACAGAACTTGGCCAGGGGCGCTCCGCCGGCGGCGCCGGTAGCTGGGATAGTGATTGTTTGTTCCGTCAAAACTCCGTTGGTCACCACGCCGCCGTTCGGAACGATGAGTGAAGGATGGTCGAAAGGCGCGCTCTGGCTACGCACTCGTTCATCGGTAAGCGATTTCAGGAAAGCCACGACTGCCAGTTTATCCAGCGGACCAAAGCTTGCCCGTTCAAGATTGGGATCCATGTCCACGGACGGGAAATCCCCGCGGTGGCTGTAGAAGTCGACCACCTGGCCGAGCGTGGCCTGGCCGCCGTTCACAAAGAACGGGCCAGTCAATTCGACGTTGCGCAGGCTGGGCGTCTTAACTGCTCCGCCTACGGAAACCGGCGCGCCGGCCGGGACTGAAGTTCCGCTGACCTGTCCCATGGAAGCGAGCTGGGCCACGGAGAGCGACGCTAATCCAGAAGGATCAGAAGCCGCGATTCCCATGTCGTCATCGGTGGGACGAACGCCGATGTTGTGGAAGCCGATGTCATGCCAGCGTCCGCCGGGCAATTGCTCAACCACCGAGCCGCCGTGGTGCAGAACGTTGGAAATCGTCGCATCAGTAAACTCAGCGCCGTTGTGGCAGTTGATGCAGCCGCCTTTACCTTCAAATCGGTTCAGGCCGAGCTGCTCAAGAGAAGTAAGAGCAGAGCGGTTACCTTCCATGAACTGATCAAAGCGTGAGCTATCTGAAACCAGCGTGGACTCATACATCTGGATAGCTACTCCCCAGAACATAGAGAAGTTGTATTCCATCTGTGAGTACTCATCGGTGTTTTGTGGCGAACCGTTAAATAGAATGTTGCTATTTGCGTCAACTACTACATTAGAGCTCCACCACTTTGGCAGGAAAGCTGCCTGGATCATGGAGATATAAGTAGAGTTCAAGCCGTTGCCCGGAGCCGCGCTCAGGCTGCCCAGAACGCTATCGTCTGGGGCGACCTGCTGCAACGCCAGCGGAGTGAGCATGAGCATCTTCTTGCCCATCTTTACAAACGGACGGCCTGTGGCGGACATTTCAACATCGCTGCCCGGAGGCCCGACGGCCTGCGATGCCAGCGAGGAATTAGAGAGCCGCAGCGTGACTTCAAGGGTCGAGTTGGGATTGCTGGGATCGACCTGGATAAGACGCGCGTTAGGATCACCGGCGCCAAAAGGATTTACGCCGTTGAAAGTGCGTTGCGCACGGCCATCCCAGAAATTGCGATAGTTGAAGACCGCATTGATTACAGGAGGCGCGTTGCGCGGCGTTGACCGGCGTACGTTCAGCATGCCGCCATTGCCGTCAGAGATGCTCCAGACGGGATCGGCAACGCCAGTTTCGTTTTCCGCGGCCTGTCCAAGCACCACGTCATTAAAGTTGAACCGGAACACACCCTGCGAACCCACGATGTTGTTGTTGTCGCGAGTAGAGGTGTGAAGAGGGAAGTCACTCAGGCTGAGGGCATGGTTCGGTCCAAAGCCTGCATGGAATGTATTTGAATCCACTGCGGGATTGCCGTTGCCATCAACGCGACGCAAGCCAGGATCAGCCTGGTTCATGGTACGGCTGTCCGCGCCAGCATTGAAATGGCAGGTAGCGCAAGCTGTTTGACCGTCGCTGCCAAATTGCATTTCCCAGAAAAAAGCCTTGCCTAAAGCGATGGCTGCATTCTTGTCCTGGATGAGGTCTGCAAGTTCAGCAGCCGTGGGCCCAGGGACAGTGATGGTTTTCAGCGAAGCTAGACCACGGCCATCGTGACCGCCACCATTTCTACCGCCGCCATTACCACCGCCGCCGTTCCCGCCACCACCATTTCCGCCGCCACCGTTTCCGCCGCCACCGTTTCCACCACCGCCGCCATTTCCTCCACCACCGCCACCGTTTCCACCTTTGCCGCTGCCGGTGCCGCCGCCATTTCCGCCACCGCCGCCATTCCCGCCTTTGCCTTGCTGTCCTCCGGCTTGGACGCCGCCATTACCGCCTTGGTCTCCGCCACCGCCGTTACCGCCTCGACCGCCTCCGCCGCCTTTGGCAGAGAGATAGGTGACACTGAATAGTGTGATCGCGCAGAGAGAAAGAAACAGCACGACCAGTTTTTTTAGTTTGCCTTGGGAAAGCATTTGAAGCGCTCCTTGTTGTGCTCCACTGACCGGACAATGCGTGTGGTGAACAAGATGCTTCGATCAGCTGACGAACACTGCTGCATAGCCAAGTAAAAACTGGATAGTTTGAGTGAAACTACAGGGCCGGAAACCCAGTTCTTGCCTTACATTGCCTTCAGTGACCTTCAGCGCCGTCGCACCACGGCACTTGTTGAGGGTCCTTGTTTTTTGTGGTTGCCCGACAACTGCCGGAAGAACGCACTTCCCGCAGCTAACCAAAGCATCCACCCGTCGATACCCGCTCAGATTGCGCCTGCCAACTTAGGAGTTCATTAAGACCGTATTAAATTCTTTAACAAATCGTTTTCCGTTATATTTTTTTGCGCTCGCTCATACACACCTGCAAAAGACTGCACAATTTTCCCTCGATCTCCGGTGCTTCGCGCCTCTGGCCGCGCAGCCGGTTTAAAAATCATCCAGGTTCAATGCGAATGGTTGGACGTGGGACAGGTTGGAAGATTGATTATAGATAAGCTTTCGATGTAGGAAGTTCCAATGCACAGAAGCGCCGGTAGAAAAGCTCCTGAAGAGACTGTTGTAAGCCGGCTGAGTAAAGACAAGCAAAGTAAAGGGATCATTTTGGTCTAAGATGCAGAATGGTCGAACTTCACCCAAAAGCAAGAAAAATTGAACTCCCTGCGGGGAATATGGAAGGAATAGAGATCGCCATGCAAAGCCAAAACCAAAAACCTTTTACCACAGAGGACACAGAGAAAAGCAAAACTATCACCCAGCAGCGAGCGGAGGCGCTGGTACGGAGGATTGGATAGACCTGCGACGAGCTGGAGAGGCTGGCGGAGGAGAATCCGGAGCTGGTGGGGCGGGTGACGCGCGGCGCGGAAGAGCACAAAGACGCTTACGTACGCTTGAAGTCGAGGCTGGAGCTGGCGGATGCCGGGCCGCGATGCCGCTGGGTAAGGCAGGACGGAACGAGCTGCGGGTCTCCGCAGATGAAGAAGCATATCTACTGCTTTGCGCACCGGCAGATGATGGAGGCGCGGGCCCTGGCGCTGAGTTTGCCAGCGCAGGAGGACGCAAATGCGATCCAGATTGGGATTATGAGGATACAGAAGGCACTGACAACCAACAACCCCGTTCGTCCACACAATGGCAGCGAACGGTTCACTGGGACTTTTACCACTGTCTCACTTGAAGGGGTCACTCCAGGGGAGGGAGATCGGAGAACAAAGAACCTTACCGCAGATAAGCGCAGCGCGGCGGAGCCGCAACCAAAGGAAAAGGCAGTGAAGCGCTTCCCCTCAGTTCGTATGATGTGAGTTGCCAAACTTACAACAACGAGCAGGAGGAAGCGCTTGCAAAAGTTTATAACGAAGTACCA
>DASXIL010000356.1:0-2394 GCA_036497985.1 Candidatus Angelobacter sp.
CCGAGGAGCACGCGCGCCAGCGCGACGCGCATCTTCCATCCGCCGGAAAGCGCGCCTACGTCGCCGTCAATCTGGTCATCTTTAAAGCCAAGGCCGTGAAGCACCTCGCGCGCCTGCGCTTCAAGGGCATATCCGCCAAGATGCTCATACTCTTCCTGGACTTCACCAAAGCGTGCAAGCACGCGGTCCATTTCGTCGGCTTTTGCGGGATCGGACATTTCATGCTGCAAGGCCTCCAACTCATGATGAAGATCGCCGACGCGTCCGCTGCCGGCGATGGCTTCATCGAGCACCGAGCGCCCAGACATCTCTTCAACATCCTGGCGAAAGTAGCCGATGGTAAGGCGCTTAGGGACGGAGACTTCGCCTTCGTCCGGCTCTTCTTCGCCCACGACCATGCGAAAGAGCGTTGTCTTCCCTGCTCCGTTGGGACCGACGAGGCCGACCTTTTCGCCGGGATTGAGCTGGAACGATGCGTAGACAAAAACCAACTGCTTGCCGTACTGCTTATTGATATTGGAAAAAGAGATCATCCAATTTCAAGCTAACAGAATCCAGCGCGGGAGCAAACCTCGCCACTGATCATAATGATCACACTGATTTATACGGATCTGAAAACAGGGAAGAAAAGCTTACCGCGGATGGACGCGGATGATCGCGGATTAAAACCCGCTGGAAAACCTTACCACTGATTAACACTGATAACACTGATCTGCGCCAGGGGGTTGAAAGATGTTGTCGCAGTGGATGGCAAGCGGGTATTTGACTGTCAGGAATCGCACGAAATTCACCAGATTTATGGACGCCCTAACGCTCCATGTCACTCTCGGCGATTTTGGCAATTCTGACAATCTTGGCAATCATCCGTCACTCGATCCTCACCACGCGCTCACTGACCTTGGGGAATTTATCGAACACCGAGGGGTCATGGCCGGGAATGATGAGCCGTGGCGAAGCGGCGAGTTGTTTCATGCGGTCCTGGGCGCGCAAATTGGATGCTGCGTCCAAGGTTTGGGCGATTGGGACATGCTTTTCAAGATTTTCATATAGATACATATTGTCGCTGGCCAGAATTACCGTGCCGGCTTTGGTGTTCACGCTCACATACTGCGACTGGAACGTATGTTTTCCGCCGATGTAGCAGGTAATGCCGGGAAAAATTTCCTGGGCGTCGCCATTCACCAGACTCACGCGTCCGCCAAGATTGAGTTTGACTGCGGCAAGTACGTCGTCTGGGTCAATGCCGCCGTGAGTGCGCGGGCCCTGCCAGGCTTCCCCGGTGTAATAGGTGTATTCATCTTTTTGCAGCCAGATGCGCGCCTTGGGGAAAAGGTCCATGCCGTCTGCGTGGTCCCAATGCATGTGCGTAATCACCACATCGGTGATATCTTCCGGCGTGAGCGCGGGCTGGCCTGCGGGCATGATGCCGGGCTGTCCGATAGCTTCAGACGCCTTCATGAAGCCGTCAACCTTGAACTGCTTGAAGAACTGCGGACGATAGAAGCCTGAGTCAACCAGGATGTTGCGGCCGTTGCCGCGGACCAGCCAGACTGTCATGGCGATGGAGAATTTGCGCTGCGGGTCGGCGCCGGCGATGAGCGCGTTAACGGGAAAGTCCGGTATGGAAGCGTATCGGATGGCAAAAACTTCATATACCGGCGCGTCGGCTATTGGCAGGGAGACAAGTGTTTTCTTAGTTTCGGCGAACTTCTTGGCAACTTGCGCGGACGAAGCCGGTGTCGCGGAAAAAGCTGTGGCAGAACTTAAGGCACGCATTTCGCGATTTGCCGGTGGAGTCTGTGCGATGGCGGACCAATATGAGACCAAAAACAATGCTGCGACAATAGATTTTGCTATCATTCAGGCTCCCTTTTACGGCATTATCGGCGAATAGAGAAAGCGTAAGGAAATAGAGTGCATGAATAGCGCCGGAATGTCGAGAATCCCTCAAGTCCCTTCACTGCTGCGCCGCATCAGCTTCAGTTTTCTGCTGGGCTTTGGCCTGTTTGTGCTGGGTGCGGGACTGCAAGGCGTATTGCAGCAGCGCGGCATTACTCGCGGAAGCATTTACCTTGACGACCTGGTGCTGGGAGTGCTGGCCGGATTGATGGCGTTTGCTTATGAGCATCGCCGATCACGGGACCTGCGGCAGAAGCTGGCGGTAATTTCCGCCATGAACCATCACGTCCGCAATGCGTTGCAAACCATTTCTTATGTGCCCTACACGGAACAGGCAAAGCAGATGCTGTTGATCCAGCAATCGGTCAACCGGATCCAATGGGCGCTCAATGAAATTTTGCCCGGAGAAGGAGAAGAGGCACGGAATTTCCCGCCGACCGTGGCCTTGACTGAGAAGACGCTGGAAACGGAGCCGCAAACAGGAACGTCGGGCAA
>DASXIL010000357.1:0-7170 GCA_036497985.1 Candidatus Angelobacter sp.
TTTCTGCCTAAGTTTCACTTGTGCACCGAAATTAGCTTCTGCGCAATCCAGCGGCGGTGGGCTGCCGGACAATCCCGCGCAATCGACGCGCCCGGAAAGAGACAGCAGCACCTCACCGGCAGCGCGTGAAGTCACGTGGAAGAGCCTGCCCAAAGACTTTCTTCGCGATCAAAAAGATATTTGGACGTTTCCGGTGCAACTGGGTAAGGGGCACCATTGGCTGCCAACACTCAGCATTACCGGCGTAACCGCGGGGTTGATTGTTGCAGACCCGCATGTGATGCCTTATTTTCAAGATCACGCAAAGAACCTGGACCACCTGAACGACACTTTTGATAGTACGATCACCACCGCCGAGGTAATAGCGATTCCCACGACCCTTCTGATCACGGGTTACGCGCGGCAGGACCGCTATCAGGTAGGCACCGCGATACTCGCGGGCGAAGCTTACGGCAATACCGCCATTGTGGACCTGGCGGTGAAGGCGATCACCCGCAGAAAGCGGCCCAGCGACGTGCCACCCGGAGGCGATTTTCACAACACGTTTTTTGCCGGCGGCAAGTCGCCATTCAAGGGGAGCAGCTTCCCTTCCGGACATGCTGCCGGAGCATTTTCAGTGGCCACGGTGATTGCCAGCCGCTACCACAATCATAAGTGGGTGCCGTGGGTGATGTACGGCATGGCGACGGCGATCAGCTTTTCCCGCGTGACAACAAACTCGCACTTTCCGTCAGACGTGTTTCTTGGAGCAGCGCTGGGCTATACCATCACTCGCTACCAGGTGCTGAAGCCGAGGTGAGCCGGAACACTTCAGTCATCGGTTAAAAGCTTAAGACGCCCGGTTGCCCACGATTAGACCTGACATTTTTCTGCCAGATGCAGGACAATAAGTCCCTTCATGGATAACGGTTTTATGCGAATCGTCAATCTGCGCCGGGCTCCATTAGAATCGAGACATATGAGATTATCCGCAAGAAACCAGCTTGAAGGTGTAATTGAGGATATCCAACTGGGCGGCGTTATGGCCCACGTTAGCGTGCGTGTGGGAAACATCATAATCGACAGTGTTATTACTCGACGCAGCGCAGAGGAGATGGCTTTGAAAAAAGGCGACAAGGTCAAAGCCGTAATCAAAACGACGGAAGTAATGCTGCTCAAGGATTAGCTATCACGCGGACCGTTTTGACCATACGCACCCAACGGGCCGGCCGTTTGTCTTCTGGCACAATAAAGCGTAATGGCCCGGCAGTGGATGTTAGAGGCTTGCCATCTTCGCTGTCCGCTACTATAACCTGCCGCGCGCCAATCCCGGCATCCAGCTCGGCCAGAGAGAATGTAACTTTATAGCCGTCACTGGCCGTGATGATGACGCAAGTGGTGAGCGCCTTGCCACGCAGGCTTTCTCCTGTTGGCACACCTGCCGATTGCAGGATATCCAGCAAAGGAACCCCAGAAAATGTGGAGACCATAACAGAGACGTGTTTCATCGCCTTCCACTCTTGTTCCTGAAAAGTTCGCGGATGGGAAACATCGCCACTGATCTCCAGATAAGCTTGTCCGGCTTGCTGCGTCCATGCGGCGACTTGCAGGACAATCAATATCGTTACTATGGTTTTCATCGGCGTATGGACCTCACATCTCCCGCATAATCATGACTTCAGTTGATTTGATCAGCGCGGCGGCGATCTGGCCTTTTTCAAGTCGCATCTCGCGCACGGCGTCTGCGGTGATGATAGAAGTGAGGCGCTGGCCGGCGATGGACAACGTGACCTGCGCCATCAAGCCTTCCACTTTCAGCTCGACAACACGTCCCACGAGTTGGTTGCGTCCGCTGATAGTACGGAAATTTTCTCTGCGCTTTTGCAACGGGCCGCGCTGCGGAACGGCGGGAAGCAGGCGGTCGATCTCCGTCTCTGGAATGCGATGGTGGCCGCCCGGAGTTTTCACGGTCTTGATTTTGCCTTTGTAAATCCACTGCTTCAGCGCAGGATAGCTCACACCCAGTACTTTGCAGGCATCGCGCAGGGGATAAAGTTTCTTTGGCGATTCAGATCGCATGGTTTCGACTCCTTGGTTTCATAGCGCATTGGTTGGGCGTGATGGGAAATGTGCGCAGCCGAGGGCGGCTGCGGTCCACAATCCAGAATGATCGCTGCATTCTCATGCTCAATTCTCACAGCGGCGCCAGCAGCGATCCCAGCAGAGGCGTCGCCGGTGCGTTGCAAAGTTCACTCCAACTGCCGCGTTGTACTATCTGTCCTTGCTCCAGCACGATGGCTTGCTGCGGACAGAGGCGTTTGAGCACTTCTGCCTGATGATCGACCGCGATCATGCTAAAGCCGATCTGCCGGCCCCAGAAGATGAGGTCATCAATCAGCTCGCGGACAAGCTGGCGGTCGAGCCCGGCAAAAGGTTCGTCGAGCAGGACAAGAGGCGGCTTGCGGGCGAGCATCCGCGCCAGAGCCACGCGGCGTGCCTGTCCGCCGGAGATCAATGATGCGGGCGCATGCCACAGTGGAGCGAGTTGCAGGCGGTCACGCAATGTGTTGATCCACTGTTGTTGCTGCGCGGTGGCGGCCAGGCTGTTGGAAATTCCAAAGTGAATGTTTTCACTCACGCTCAGGTGAGGGAAGAGGCCCGGCTCCTGCGTCATGTAGCCAAGTGGCCGGCGATGCAGAGGCAGCGATGGCGGAAAAAGTTGTAGACCGTTGAGCTGCACAAAGCCGTCATCTGGTTCTTCAATGCCCGCGATGCATGCCAGCACTGTACTCTTACCCACGCCAGACGCGCCGAATAACCCGACCGCGCTGCCGGGTTCGAGCTCAAGCGCGACGTCTAGTTTGAAGTCACGCCGCGTCTTGATGATGTGCGCTTTAAGCATGGCGTTTTCTCTGGGCCAGCACATGCACCAGCCACGGCAGCGGCAGAGCTACGGCCAGAAAGACGATAAGCAGCGGCATGACCGCAGGCAATCCAAAGCTTTGCAGGTTCACCCAAAGTTGTACCGGCATGCCGGAAGGATAGTATGCGGTGACGACGACAGCGCCGAATTCTCCGATGGCGCGGACCTAGGCGATGCTGAGCGCCACCGCCAGCCCAAGGCGCGAGAGTGTAAGCGTGACGCGCAAAAAAACTTTTGCTGGTGGAAGGCCGAGCAGAGCAGCCTGCTTTTGCAGGATTGCGGGGACCGAATCGAACGCGGCGACCGCGCCCAGAACGTAATAACCCATGCCAACGTAAACCTGCGTGAGGATAAAGGCGGTAGGGCTGTTGGTCATGTGAAGACCCAGTTGTTCGAGCATCGCGCCAAGAGAACCGTAAGGACCAAAGGCCAGCGTGAGCAAAATGCCGAGCGCAAGAGGTGGAAGCAAAATCGGAACCAGCAAAATAGCTTGCCACCACAGGCGCTCTCGGGTGGAGCAGCGCGCAATGTAGGCAGCAACCGGCGTGCCCACCGCGACGATGACCAACATCGCAACGCTGGTGAGCAGGAGCGAGACGCGGACAGATGCAAGCGCGGGGCCTCGCACGTCGGCACCCCACTGCCATGACCCGATGCGGGCCAGCAGCGCGGTGAACGGATACAAAAGCGCCAGCGCAAATAGCGCCGCGCAAGCTCTGGCAATCCAGCGGCGATGAATCATGCGTGTAGGGAAGAAGCGTCTCCCGGTGGATCGTAGCTATACTTGCGGAATATTGCCTGCGCTTCATTCCCTTTTAGCCATTCCATGAACGCCGCCGCGCCTTTGGCGTTCGGCGCATCTTTAAGGACTGCGGCGTAATAGATGAGCGGTTCGGGCGTATATGATTTTCCGCCGACAGAAAGCGTTACGTCCGGATGCTCCGTGCGCACATTTTGACCGCTAAGGTTAATTTCGGCGGGCAGCGGCACGTAAGGCAGATTCAGCGGGCCCGGTTGGATCTTGTACGCCGATGAAGCATCCAGTTCGCCGCTTTGCAGGCGCGCCATCACGGTTGGCTCGGTAAATATCTGCTTCTCATTGATGGCGGGGCCTAGGACCTTCTCTACGAGGTCAGCTTGCTTGGTCGCTTTGGCGGCCAACATCGTGGTGAAAATAATGTTACGGCCCTGCGGATCGGTGACGGGATCGGTGCGGCCAAAGCGCAGGCCGGGTTCCTGCAGGACCTTCCACAAATCTTCTTTGCCTTTGGCAGCCGCATCAAAGCGGGAAGCGAATTTGCTTTTGGGACTATAGGCGATCACCATCTCCGTGTGCGCAATGGGCTGCGCAGAATCAGCTTTCCCGGCGCGCAGAATAGTAAGCGCAGGGCCAGGCGTGACCGGGACAAATACGTCCGGGCGAATGCTGCCGCCCACAATCAACTGCGCCAGCGCGCTGGATCCCTGGGCGCGGCCATGGAAGTCAATTTTCAAGGCGCTCGCGGTAGCGGATTTTATTGGGCCTTCCATCATAGAGCCCATGGACCCGGCATAAGCGATGTCGAGCGGGGCAAGATCGGCGCCGAGCAGGCGCAGCGGAAAGCCGGCGAGCGCGGCGCTGCCGGCGATGGTAAGGCTGCGGCTGAGCGCTTCACGTCGAGTAAGTAAGTTTGCGGACCGTGGCACTGAAATTCCTCTTTCAGGAGCAAGGGTTTCGATTCAAAGCAGGATAATGATTTAATACGAATCAAATCGATACTGTCAAATGCATTTATATGAACATGCTGGCCAGCCCCTTTTGATCCCCCCAAAAATTGAAAGATTATAAAAGATGGGCCGATCAGCTGAGCCTTCACTTTTAACTCTTCTTTACGAAACTTCCGCGCCACTGGCCGGGTTAAAACTGGCAGGCAGTTAAAAACAGGCTCCTGGGAGGACATGAGTACATGAAGCGAGCGTTAATAAAACGAACTCTAGCAGGATTGATGTTTCTGGTTTTTGTGGGCGCGGGCAGCATGATGGCGCAGAGCGACTACGGTTACTACCATCGTGACCGCGATTTGCGCGGTGACTACGCCGACCGGCGGTCCGATATCCGCGACATCCGCCGCGACGAAGCCAAGATCGCGCATGACCGCTGGGAACTGCGCCGTGATCTGGATCGGGGCGACTACCGGGCCGCCGCGCACGAGCGTGAAGAGCTGCGCCGTGAATATCGCGACATAAATCGTGACCGCGCCGACGTGTATCGCGACACGCGCGACATCCGGCGTGACGAGCGCGATCGCTACTGGTACGGCCGCTAGGAATACCGGCACAGCCGCTAAATAGTTTACGGCCGAGAGGCGGATCTGAGGTGAAGTAAGGGCAGCTGCGGGGCTGCCCTTGATTTTTGCAGTCATCATTCTTGCCCACATGGGCGAGCCCGTGCATGAATCCTTCATCCTCTCTGCCGCCTTGCGGTAAACTTACTGCCGTTAAAAAGCCTTGATGGAGCATCGTTTGAATCCTTCGTCTTTGCCTCCGGGAGTGCCAGTGCCGCGCAAGGCCCGTCATGGATGCGTGGTGCAGGTGCTGGGCGCGCTTGTGTTTGGCGTTGTGGTGCTCATGGGGGTCACCGCAATCGTTGCTCCGTGGGGATTTTTTATGGGCGGCCATTTTCACATCATCCCCAACTGGACAGGCTGGGGAGAGATGCATTCCAAAATCGCCGGCGACTACGCCCTGTTTGTGAGCTTTTCTCCCAAGACGGGCAGAGGCCTGGGACTGACGCATGTTTCCGGCAATGCCGTGATTTGTACTCCGCGCGGAGAGCAATACAAGCTTCGTCTCAGCGGCGACTTTGAAAACCCTCACGGAACCGATCTCCAGGGCAAGACGGCGCATCTTTACGCCAACTATTACTCCACGTTCAGCGGCAGCACCGCGCCGTCGCTGGACTTCCGCGGCAAGTGGAACAACCCTGATCTGGTGCTTGACGATCACGGCTCGCTCACCCGCGCTTTCGATCCCGGAGGCACGCTGGTCACGAATCACCATATGCGTCCTTACGTGCAGGAAGTCGTGCAGCTGACTCTGCATGAAGGCAGCCACGCAGACTTTCAGGCCGCCTGCGCCACGCTGAAGACCAGGTAATCGCCCATCGCTAGCGACCGGCGGCCGGTTGCGCGATAATAGAGCCCTTTCAAAGAAAGGACATTCATCATGACCGGCAAACATTTTTCTCTGGCAATTGCGCTCACCATCTTCATGCTCGCTGCTTCCGCTCTGGCCCAGCCGCAGCAGCAGAATGAAGACAAGAGCAAGCGTCCCAGCCCTCCCGGCGCCGCCGACTGCACCATCAACGGCAAGAAAGTCACCGTCGATTACAGCCGTCCTTCTCTCAAGGGCAGAAAGCTGGGGACAGAGCTTGCGCCCTACGGAAAAGTCTGGCGTACCGGCGCCAATGAGGCCACCACGCTCACCACGGCCATTGCGCTCGACATCGGCGGTGCCAAAGTTCCAGCCGGGACTTATACCTTGTACACGCTCCCTTCTGAAGGCACATGGAAGCTCATCATCAACAAGCAGACCGGGCAGTCGGGCACCGAATACCATCAGGAACAGGACCTGGCGCGCGTGGACATGAAGAAACAGGAAATCGCCGTGCCGGTTGAGCAGTTCACCATCTCCCTGGACCAGAACTCCAACGACAGCGCCGACCTGGTGATGGAGTGGGAGAAGACCCGGGTCTTCGTGACCATCCGGGCACAGTAAGCGCGGGATCTCCCTGGCATCGTAATACTGCCCTCGGCTTCCGATCTTTGGACCTTGGCTGACATCCATGTCTCCGCGCCTCCGCGGTTCGTTTCTGTTTTCCGATCACGGCGATGTCGGCGATAGGCGCGCCTTGCGCGCCCCCACCCTCCCCCCCATCCGTCATCTAGGATTTCAAAGCACTTAGCAGCCGCCATCCCGATCCATCCCAGATTGGCGTGCACTTGAGCGACTAGCCGCGCCTCCGCAATGAGATTTTGATTTCCGATGTCCCGATCCCCCAATGTCCCGACCCCCGATCCAAGCGGGCCTTCCCCTCCCCATGCATCCCACACCCTCCCAGGTCATCCCACTTTGGCGTGGGTTTCAGGCATGCTTGCTTTTGATCTTAGGCTAGAAGCCAGCGGCTCAGAGCTAGTAGCTCATTTTGCATTATATCGTATTTTATTCGCTTTTGTCAAGAGGAAAATTGGTGAGATTATGGCAATGTTGATCGCAGGCTATTCCTGATT
>DASXIL010000358.1:0-11531 GCA_036497985.1 Candidatus Angelobacter sp.
GGATGAAATGTCCATTGACTTGCTTGCCATGCAGCAGCCCATGGCCATTGACCTGCGTTTCATCGTCGCCTGCATCAAAATCAATGCCGACCTGGAACGTGTTGGCGACCAGGCAGTGAATATTGCAGAACGCGTAATGGATCTTCTCACTCGGCCCGATTCCGCTTTAAACGTCGATATTCCGCGGATGGCGCAGTTAAGCATCAGCATGGTTCGAGACGCCCTGAATGCATTTCTTGCGGCTGACGTTGATATGGCGCAAGCGGTTCTGGAACGTGATGACCTGGTGGACAACATGAACCGGGAAATCTTTGAAGCTGTTGATCTTGCCATGAACAAATCGGTCGGAGGCCATCGCAATCTATTGGACACGCTGATCGTGGCGCGAAACCTGGAACGCGTCGCTGACCATGCCACAAACATCGCTGAAGACGTTATCTTCTGGGTTCGAGGTGCAGACGTAAGGCACCATGCCCAAGGCTAGCATAATCAATATTATACATTCATAATATTAAAGCAATACATTAGTATAAAATTATCGGAGCTGCCCCACTGCGTTTACCGGAACAATTAGAATGATCGCGAGGCGCAAAACTTCAGCCAACGGCTTCAGACCTGCCTCTGTCCAGCAAATGAACCGGTCAGTATCAGATCCGTCACTTTACATCAATCGCGAGACTTCATGGCTGGCCTTCAACCGGCGCGTTCTGGAAGAAGCGAATGACGAGAACAATCCGCTCCTGGAGCGGGTAAAGTTCCTGGCCATCTCTGCCAGCAATCTCGATGAGTTTTTTGAGGTCCGTGTCGCCGGCCTCCTGCAGCGCATTGAAGAAGGCTATATCGATGCCGGCCCTGACGCGCTTTCTGCCCAGCAGGAGCGCGAACTGATTGCCCTGGAAACGCACGAATTTGTCCAGGAACAATACGATTGCTGGAACAACAAGTTAATACCCGCGCTGGCGAAGGAAAACATACGCGTTCTGGACCTAAAAGATCTCGATAGAGAACAGGAAGCCTTTATCGACGCGTATTGTGAAAAAGAAGTTGATCCCCTGCTTACGCCTGTAACGGTCGACCCAGCCCATCCCTTTCCCCGCGTGCTGAATAAAGCGCTCTGCATTGCCCTGTTGCTTAAGCGCAAGCGACGGGCGAGTGGAACCTACATGGGCGTGATTACGGTACCGCGCGTCCTTCCTCGTCTGGTGCGGCTGCCGTCGCAGAGCGGTATAGATTATGTGTTTCTCGCCGATCTTCTTACGTATCACGCGGCCACCATGTATCGCGGATATGAGATTGTCTCGGCCGCGTCGTTTCGCGTCACTCGAAACAGCAATCTTTATGTGGAAGAGGAAGAATCGCGCAACCTGCTTGAGTCCGTCAGGACAGAGCTGCACCGCCGGCGCAAAGGCGATGCAGTGCGGCTGGAGATTGACGCCAGTGCGAATGCTGAGATCGCCCGGCGGTTGCAGCAGACCTTTGAACTTGAAGACTGGCAAATCTTCCATACGCAGGGACCGGTAAACCTTTCCCGGCTCTTTAATTTTTATGAGATTGAGCGGCCTGAACTGAAATTTAGGCGACTGGTGCCGCGTGAATTGCGGCTTCCGCCCAGCAGTCCGAACATCTTTGCGGAATTGCGTAAGCGCGACATTCTGCTTCACCATCCTTATGATTCTTTCGACGCGGTGGTGGATTTCGTGGAGAGCGCGGCCACAGATCCGGCAGTGATTTCACTCAAACAGACCATCTATCGCACCAACCGTGAATCTCCCATCGTAGGAGCGTTGATCGCGGCGGCTACAGCCGAAAAAGAGGTGACTGCTGTGCTGGAATTGACGGCCCGTTTTGATGAGGCTTCCAACATACAGTGGGCGCGCACTCTGGAAGACGAAGGCGTGCAGGTCTATCACGGGCTGGTGGGCCTCAAGACACATTGCAAGCTCTGCCTGCTTGTACGCCACGATCCTGACGGCAAGACGCGACGGTACGTCCACATAGGAACGGGCAATTACAACCCGACAACAGCTCGCTTCTATACTGACCTGAGCCTGCTTACAGCCGCGCCGAGCATAACCTCAGCAGTTCACTCGGTCTTCAACTATCTCACGGCCTATTCTGAAGCGCCGAGTTACAGTCCGCTGGCCATTTCGCCCATCGATCTTGCTGCTACCACGCTGGAGCAAATTCATCGTGAAGCCGAGCATGCAGCCAACGGAAGGCCGGCGCGGATTATCGCGAAAATGAATTCCCTGCTCGATAAAAACGTGATTGAAGCTTTATACATGGCCTCTCAGGCCGGCGTGCCCATTGATCTCACAGTGCGCGGCATGTGTTCCTTGCGCCCCGGCGTCCCAGGCATCAGTGATAATATTGTGGTCCGCAGCGTAGTCGGCAGGTTGCTGGAACATACGCGAATTTTTTATTTTGAGAATGGCGGCGAGGATGAAGTCTATATCTCCAGCGCTGACTGGATGCCGCGCAACCTTTATGAGCGCGTTGAGGTCCTTTGCCCGGTGCAAGATCCGCAGCTGAAGCAGCGATTGAAAAGCGAGGTATTGGCTGGCTATCTGGCAGACAACGTTAAAGCCCGCTTTCTCGACCGCAATGGAAACTACACGCGACCGATACGCAAGCGTGGAGAAACAGCTTTTTCAGCCCAGGATTTTCTGATCGCCGTGGCGGAAGGCACAGCCACGGCAGCCGACATTCCTGAACCAGCCATAGCCCGGCCCAAGAGATCGATTGGCCGGCGCAAAAAACAGGTGCTTGCCCGATAGCCTATGCTCATTTATTTCTTCCGTCATGCTTCCGCCGGCAAAACCATGCTAAATCCCAAAAAGGACGAACGCCGTCCTTTGGATGAAGAAGGCATTCTGCAAGTGCGTTACGTCGGCCGCCTGCTGGCGAATCTGGATGTCCAGGTTGACCAGATCATTAGCAGCCCACTGAAACGGGCACGCCAAACGGCCTCACTGGCTGCCAATGAACTGGCGTTTGAGGGGGCTGTCCAGATCGACGATGCTTTGCGCCCAGAGGCAGAATTTGAAGACTTTCAATCCATGCTGGCGCGCTATAAAAAATATGATGCCATTATGGTCGTGGGACACAATCCCAGCTTTACGGAATTCCTGAGCAAATCAATTTCGGGCCCCGGCGGCGGAGCACGGATTGATGTGAAGAAAGGGTCTGTGGCCCGAGTTGAGATGAGCGGACGCACAGGCACGCTGGACTGGCTGGTGACACCCAAGATTGCGCGTACTCTTCAAACCAGCTTGAAGTCGAGTTCGCGGCCAAAGACCTCGCGGAAATAAGCGCGCTCTTTTTCTCCTGCCCACAACTCCAGGTCCGCTCCGGTGCGGCCCGCCTTTACATTGAGCGTAACTTCCCCGCCGCGCGCCACTGCGCGGAGAGATTCCACGGCTGACAACCTACCCTGATTCAGCGCTCGCGCCACCCGCAGAAGGGCCGTGCTCTTAATGACGTCTGACCTGATCTGTGCCGGCAGCAGCTTGATAAGGCGGTCACGGAATTGCGGTTTGGAATTGCCCTGGAAGCGGGCTACGGTGGCAATGATTTTTCTCTGCAACGGAGTAAAGCCGAACAACTCTGAACGCGAGATCACATAATACGCATGGCGATGCAGGCCCACAGGATTGATGTACGTTCCCACTTCGTACAGCATCGCTGCGGCGGCAATCCACTCACGACAATCCTTGCTTAAGCCGTGCATCCGCCGGGTCTGGTCAAAAAGACTAAGAGCCAGTTTGCGTACCTGCTCGGCGTTTTCCAGGTCAACCCCGTAACGCCGCGCGGTATTCATGAGCACGTCCTGGCGGTCAGCTTCCAATTGGCGATGTGAGCGCGTGTGCTGGTCGTACTCTGCGGCCATCTGCGCCAGAATTCCGTCACGCAGTCCCAGTGGAGAGTATCGAAAGCCCTTGAGCCCACATGCATCCAGCACATGCGCGTATACCGCGGCGCCGGCCACGATAATTTGGGCCCGCTTAGGATTGATGCCCTTGATGTCCGCCCGCTGCCGGTCCGTCATCTTTGCCAGTCGCCTTGCCAGCTTCTCTGCCACGGCAAGGGACACGCCCCCGCTTCGGCTGAGTCGCAGAGACTGCGCCGCTCCCGCCAACGCCGCTGCCGTTCCAGATGTGGCGATCACCGCACGCACTGCGGCACGCGTTATCTTGCGCGAGGCTGTGGCCGCTTCCTGAACGATGAAGTCGTGCAGCCTCTTTAGTTCCGGTTTTGTAGGCGGGTCATGATGGATAAACTCCTGCGTCAGGCGCACAGCGCCCAGAGGCAGCGTGACAATCTCTTTGATGTGGCCTTTTTCAGAGAGCGTAAGTTCGCAGCTGCCACCGCCCAAATCGATCAGCAACATTTTAGGTGGAGGCGTGCGCAAGTTCGATACAACGCCGAGATGAATGAGACGCCCTTCTTCCAGACCGCTGACGATTTCAAGGTTCCAGCCGGTAACGGTCTTCACCCATTCTTCAAAAAGGCGCGCGCTATTACTGTCACGCAGGGCGCTGGTTCCCACAACACGCGTTCGCTCCACCGCGTGGCTCTGCACGGCACGATGAAAACGCCGCAGGACTTTCAGCGTTTGTGCCATCGCCTGGGGATCAAGATTGCCGTCGCGAAACACTCCTTCGCCCAGTCGAGTAACTTCGCGGTCTTGATGCAGGGCGACCAGGCGTCCACGCCGAAGTTCGGCGATACTGAGCCGCACTGAGTTGGAACCGATATCGACCGCGGCAAGGACCGGCATGTTTTATGAGGCGTAATGAGCGGCCGGCCGCAACGATTGGGCGGAGCTCGGAGGTTTTCTGGAGGGCGCCTGCGCCAGGGAAAATAGTTTCTTTACGGAGGAGATTGCGTCTGAATGCCGAGCGCTAAGAACGGTTCGCGCTTCGCGCAAGAGAGCGGAATTTGCACGATCAGAAAATCGCTTTTCGGCCCTTTCGGTCAGCTCCTGCCAATCGTGCCAATCCCCAATTGCATCCTGGGCCGACTTGAGTTCATGCATGAATTCCTTTTGCTCGGCCGATTCTTCCGCGAGCTCCGCCATATAGCGGATGCGTTTCAGCGCGACCCGTGCTCCATGTAGACGGCTGGGTTTCATTGTTTCGGCGGACCCAAAATCTTTGGCCATTTCCGCAAGCTGTGCTTTGGCCTCTTCCAAAGGAGCCAGTGGACGATTTTTGCCATCCTGCGGCCCAGCGGCCTGTTCTGCAATGCGATTGAGATGGCCGAAAAACTTCGCTTCGTGAAGCTTTTTCACGGCTGCTTCCAACCGCTTGGCTTGCCGCTCCCTCTTCTTTTTCAGAAGCTCTGCCAGGATCCTTCGGTCTTTTGTTGCTGATCCATTGCCCAAGCTGCCCAGAAGATCTATTTGGACATCAAGGTCACGCACTTTCCCGGCCCGCTTGCGCAAGTCTGCTAGCTTTTCCAGGCTGCGTTCCTCTTTTTTACCTATATCTGGATTGGCATAGCTGACAACGCTCTCTATACGGCGAATGGTGCTCCGCAGTCGATGAACGCCCTTCGGCTTGGGGTCGTCAAGCACTTTGGAGACGGCGTTCGACAGGTCTCTATTGAGACCTCGCATGCGTTTTTCCAACAACAAAGTCATGGGAGAGAAATGCACAAACAGCTGAATACTATATTAGATGACGAAAGAACGAGCAAAATGCCTCGTTTTATGTGCACATCTTGCATCGGAATTATTCCCTTTTTGCATGGATGTTAGCTTTCTGCAAAGATGATTTGCATGCTCCGGGTCGCGTAATTCCATGCTTTAATAGGGCCATGGCGATGGAGTTCGCCTTTAACCGCCCGCTGACGGCTAATGACTCCTACCAAATCTTCCAACTTTGGAGCCATCAGCATGCAATCTCTCATCGACTGGAAAGCCTATCTCTGGGTATCACTCGGCGGTATTCTCGGCGCTAATTTGCGCTACTTTCTCAGCCGTATTATTACCCGCTTTACTGACGCGGCTTTCCCTCTAGGCACACTGCTCATCAACATTACCGGCAGCCTGGTGCTGGGATTTTTCCTGATTTGGACCACGGAACGGGTCCTGGCTGATCCAAAATGGCGTCTGCTGGTGGCCATTGGATTTTGCGGATCATACACCACGTTTTCCAGCTATGCTTTTGAAACCATGTCCTACTTTGAGCAGGGACACTGGGCGCTGTTTGCATCCAACATCCTGGCCAATAACGTTCTTTGTCTGGGCGCAATCCTGGTAGGAGCCATGATCGCGCGGGCCATTTAAGCTTGTGGTTGTAGAATTTTGGAAGCAGAAAGAGCACCTTTTTCTCTGATGACTCTACCCCGCAATGCCGTGCAGATTTCGATTATCTCAGTGAGGCCGATGAGTGGCATCGCTGGCCGCTTCATTTGGAATTGCTGAAGTACCTGCGTGATCAGCAGATAGCCGGAGCCACCGTGCTGCACGCCGTGGCAGGCTTTACCGGTCGCGGGCGCGTTAAGACGACGACGCTGGTGGATGCAGGCGGCAAACTTCCGCTGGTGCTTACCTTCGTGGATACGGCTGAGCACGTTGACCGTGTGCTGCCTGCCATACGAGAGATGGCGGGACAGCGGCTCATTGTGCGGGAGAACGTAACCATTGAAGGGGGAACACTGGAGTAAAAGCGAAGGCCTTTCAAATGCCTGCTTTCTAGCGGTAATGTCCCTGCCGCGCCTCCACCACCACGTTGCCAACGGCTTTCTTGGCTTCCGGCGCCAGCTTCACTTTAATGGCACAGTATTTCCCTTTCGGTTTCTGGCCGGACGGGTGATATCCCAGGCTATAGCGCAGCCTCAGGTCATCAATCAACAGCGCAAGTTTTTCTTTCAGCTCTTTTTTCTTGAACTCAATCACCTGGCCTCCAGAGACGGAGGCATATTTGTAAACTTCTCCCGGAGGATGGAGCATGCGTTCCGCTGGTTTGGACATCAGCCCGGATTCTCCACTCACGGAAAGATCGCTTTGTCTCACCAGCGAACATACTACCGTGCTGGTTTGCAATAAATGGCGCATGGCCTCGGCCTGGCTGTGTGGCATCGCGCCTTTCAGGCTTGTCCGGTAGCGCAGCGGGACGGAATCTTCTGAAGGTATATTCGGCACGTCGTCCGTGAGCCAGATAATCACCCGCCGGCTGGAAGCGTTCTTGCCTTTCGTCAGTTGCTCCGCCGCCTGAAAAATACCTTCGTTGAAGAATGCAGCTTCTGCACTCTCCATGCGGCCCGCCTTTTCGATTGCTGCCACCGCCAGCGCGCGGTCCGTTGTCGCCTCCTGCAATACCTGCGCGGAAGCCGCGTAGACCATCACTGTGACCTCGTCTTCCGGCTTAAGGTGCTGCAACGCTTCCAGCGCGCCATCAGCCAGTGATTTCAAAACAGGCCTCACGCTGTCGGTTAGATCGAATAGCAGGACAATCGAAAGCGGCAGTGTGTCCTGGCTGAAGGAGCTTACTTGCTGGCGCACATTGTCTTCGTAAAGCTCAAAATCTTCCTTCTTCAGTTCCCGCGCTGCTTGCCGCGTTTTCTTGCTCAACACCTGCGCGTCCACCAACACCACGTGCACGTCCACGCGGTAGACCGGTGGCTGCGACTGCGTGATTTGTTCTTGAGCCGAGGTAGAGAGCGCGGAGCCGAAAAATACGAGGATAAAAAGCCAGGTTCGCATGATTTCTACAAGATAGGCTGCTTCGGATAATCCGTCCAGTACGATTGGCGACTTTCATTTTTACCCGCATAACCTTGCGGCGAGAGTTCTGTCTAAAGAAAATCCAGACGGCACGCGCTGGCAAAGGGCCGTTTTTTGAGAACAGCGCTTCCGTAACGGTGCAGGGCATCGCCAGTAAACTCTTGCGGCTGCGGGCAAAAATCGACCAGAAAAAGAAAACCGTAGAGCTCACGAAACCGGCTGCTCAATACTCGCGAGGTTCCGTTGGATCAACAAATCTTCGTTTAGTCGTTGATCGATTAATCCGGGCCTTCATTGAGTAAACAAAGGAGCGCGATGCGCTCCCTTTTTGATTCGCGACAAAGTTTTCTAGAAGAGATCGTATGCCGGCCATTTCGGGGTCGTACTAATGATCTTCTGCACCACTCCTGACAGATTGAACGCTCCGCTGTCGTTGGCCGGGCGCGTGTTCGCCAGCACGGCGTAGGTGTAGCCTCCGGGCAGCACCTGCAAGAATGCAATAGAACCGTCTATATCGCCATTGTGCCACTGTGGTAGTCCCCAGCCAAAACCATAGTTTGGATCGTTACCGTTGGCGTCTTTTATTCCTGAGTCCGTGGTCACCGCGGTATGGGATGCGGCAGTAAAAATGTCAGGCTTTGTCGGCAGACCATCCACGCGGACAACGTAGCGGACAAGATCGATCGGTGAAGCCACCCATCCTCCATGCGAATCAAAGCGTGTCACGTTCAGCGAATAGGCGCTGGCGGGATAATACTTTACTTCTCGGGGCTTGCGCTGAGCTTCTGAGTTGGCGCCAATCGCCATTTCAGTAACGCCGCTCGGGCCAAGCACATTCTGTTTCACAAATTGGTCATAGCTCTGGCCGCTGACCTTCTCGATGATCCGGCCCAACAAACAGTAGCCGAAGTTCAGGTATTCAAATTGCGTGTTGGCGTCGCGGGTCATCTTGTGCCCCGGATCGTTGAGCATCCAGGAGATAAGCTGGGCATGGTTCATACTGGTGTTCATGAACATGGGATCGCCGTTCGTGTTGCTGAGGCCGGAAACGTGTTCCAGCAAGTGCTTGACCTTGATCTGCTCGATCTTTTTGTTGCCGGCGGGAGTTGGAAATTGCGCCCCCAGCAGGCTTCCAGGACCAAAAACATTGTCGGTCAGGTGCAGGCTTCCCTTCTCCACCAGTTTCATGATCGCCGTGGAAGTTATGTTCTTGGAAACGCTGGCAATGCGCCACATATTGGTCGGAGCGGCTTCTTCTCCGGTCTCTTTGTTGGCATAGCCAAAGCCCGCCGCGTAAACCAGCCGTCCATCCTTGGTGATGGCCAGGGCAAGCCCGGGAACCTGATTCGAGTTCATATAAGCCTGGATCTTTTGCGAAATGGCTTGTAAATCTGCGCCGCTGAAATTGGGGTTGTCCCAGATCACGTTGAGCTTGCCGGCCCCTCCGCTGGAACTGAACGCGGAAATATAGACCGGCTGGTTTCCCTGATAATAAAAATTGTCATAGACGTTCTGATACCAGGCGTCAGGTATTCCGTTGCGCGAGTACCATGTGACGCCGCCGCTTTTTTCCCAGATCGCCGCATAGTTGTCCTGGCCGCCAACGTTGTATCCGCTTACTTCCTTGAGACGGTAGCCCTGTTTCACAAAATCATCAAAGGCCTTTTGATAATCGGTAGCGTTCATGTTGTGGCGGGCCACCCAGGCCGGTCCACCGGACTTTTCAAAAATGGCGGCAAAATGCGCCGAACCGCCTGCGTTGTAACCGCTGATGTGGACCAGTCGAAAGCCCTGTTTGGTGAAGTCGTCAAATGCTTTTTGATAATCGGCTGCGCTGAGTCCATGACGCGCAGCCCATTCAGGACCACCTTTCTTCTCCCATATCGCGGCATACTTCAGAGCGCCTCCAACTTCGTAACCGGTCACCCAGGTAAGGCGATACCCCTGCTTGGCCAAATCGTCAAAAGCCTTCTGATAATCGGCCGCGCTGAGCCCATGACGCGCCGTCCATGCCGGACCAGGCTCCTTGACCCACAGAGCGGCGTACCGCTCGCCCCCACTCTCGTAGCCGCTTACAGTCTTCAGCCGGTAGCCCTGCTTGCTTAAATCATCAAACGTCGATTGATACTGTGCTGGCGTCAAGCCGTGCCGGGCCTGCGATTGCGCCTCAAGCCGGCTGGCGAAGGCTACAAAGCAAACCAGCGTTACAACAAGGTTTTTCCTGCTGAATAGGTTCATCCGTTCTCTCGTTTCTCAGTTGGATTGGTGATGTGTGATAGTGCAAAGAACGCTAAAGGCGTTTCAATGGAACGTCAATATAAATTCTGGCGCAAGGCTTGAGAATCAACCTTTGCGCTCTTCCGGCGGCGCAAGGTGTCGAAACGCGCGCCACAGCAGGCCGTCATAGACGATTTTTAATCCGCCGCCTAGCAATAGCGGCGCGGCAAAAGCCACTTGCTGCATAAAGACTCCCGCAACTGCCGATGCTGCGGCCCACGCTCCATTCCGCACCAGGTTAGTCACACCGGCGGCAAATGTCCGTTCCTCAGGCTTCACCACAGCCGCGACATACGACTGCCTTGTTGGTACGTCCATTTCTACCAGCGACTCGCGCAATAGAAACAACACAACGGCCCATCGTGGCGACGGCATAAACGCCGCCGCAATCAGAAACACGCTTGAAGGCAGATGCGTAAAGACCATTGTCTTGATCAACCCTATTCGTCGCGCCAGCCATGCCGCGCCCAGATGCGACAGCGCATTCAACACGTGTACCGTGAAGAAAAGCACGGCAAGCTGGCTTTCGGCAATGCCGAAGCGCCGGAAGAACCAGTAAGAGACCAGCGCATCGGTCAAGAAGCCACCGCCGAAGGCATCAATCGCAAACAGCGCGGAGAGCCGTTTGACGGTCGATTTTGTCTCCGGCGAGACGGCCACGCGCGGCCCGAGTGGAGCGCCTGCCTTGCGAATCTCCACCTCCGGCGACAACAACAGATACAGCAGCGCAGTCAGTACGCTGATGCCTGCGTATCCTATAAAGAGAAGCCGGTAGGAGTGGCCAAGGTCTACGTCCCACCATTTTTGGGCGGCAATCGGGATGCCAGCCGCCAGCGCTCCCACCGCACCGCTGGCATCCAGTACCACGCTGTACCAGGCCAATGCCCATGTACGCTTTTCATCGGCCACTAATCCCGGGATTGTCGCTTGCTCCAGCGCGAATGCAGGACTCCTGTCCGAGCCCATACCGTTGAGCATGCCCAGGAATGCGATCACGATCATTGCAGGCAGTCCGAAGTGAAATATGAGTGGAAGTGAACCGGCAGCGGTCAACAGCGAGAGCACGAAAAGCGTCCGCCGCCGCCCCAGACGATCGGCCTTAAAGGTGATGAATACCGTGCCGGTGGCCGCTCCGGCCAGACCGGCGGCAATCACCAATCCAATGGCGGTTGAAGAAAAACCTTCGCGATAAAGAAACACGCCGAGCACCACGCCCAGCAGCCCAATACCAAATGACCGCATCCACGCGGCGATATAAATGATGATGAGATTGCGAACTGATTTTCGCTCGATAGCAGCCACTCACCAGCTTACACGCTTAGAACGTAACGCTGTTGAAGGTAGTGGACACCGCAGTTTTGCGCCCCTCCGCTTTGAAGATAGCCTGCAATGCGGTAAGGCTCAAGCGCCGGCTCTCTCATCGACGTTGAGAGGGTGTTGTCTAGCGCAATCCATTTCCTTGTCCCGGTACCAGCCACAGCACCAAGGCCAGTCCAGTCAGGACTGCCACAAAGTAAGCAGC
>DASXIL010000359.1:0-2112 GCA_036497985.1 Candidatus Angelobacter sp.
AGCTGCGTGTACTGCGAACCGAAGTCGAGAATGACGATGGATTGTTCTTCCACGAACAATTATTTCCGATTCGCGCCTGAGTGTAAAGGTAAATCAGAGAGGCGTGGTGTTCTCAACGGGCATCGCTGAGGAAGTCGCGACTAGTCTTGGTCCGGCGGCGGGGTCCACATGAGCGGCTGCTAAGGCGAGATATGCCGCCATTCTGGCCATATAGAGGAAATCAGCCACGGCAAAATATGCCAAGGAGACCACCATGAGAAGAACAAAATAACTTTGCGGCGAGGTCCCCCCCATACCTGAGGCGAGTCCGCAAATGGCCGTCGCGATCAGCAGAATGACAGTGCGAAACAGTAGAAAAACAAAACCGGTTCCAGCGAAGTCAGAGCGCTGCTGGCGGACAGTTTGGCGGGCCTGGCGCAGAGCGCCACGAAAGCTTTGTCCTTCGCGACCGAAAAAGACTGCCAGCGAAAGGTACCAGTTCACCGTGAGCCAAAAGGCGCTGATCAAGACCACCGAGGGCAGGACCATCAAATAGTAAAGAAGAAGGTCCGGCTTGGGGCCGCGGGAAGCGATAAGAGCCTCGCCAAAAGTGACTGCAAAAAAAAGAACGAAGCAGAACCAACTGACAAATCCACGCACGAACTGGAGGGCCAGAATGTTTCGAAAGCGCAGCGAGGTCAGCCCAATGCGCAACCGCCGGACGGTAACGAACCGTCCCAGGGCCGAAAAGATGCTCCACAAAAACGCAATGGCAACAGGAACCGCCAGAGCAGCGAAGACAGCTTTCATCCCGAGAATCAACAGTACCGTAACTAATAATTGACCCATTCTTTGGGGATCGCGGCTGCGCCATGCTGTATCCCAGGCGTGGCCAACGTGCAAGGGGCCAAGCAGCATCAGCCCCACGCCAAAGACCAGCAGGCAGGCAAGAAGCGTAAACGACCATCTCCAGAGAATTTCAACCAGAAAGATGACAGGATCGCGCGAGACGGCGCGAAGTCCCTGCGTTATGGGATTCGGTGGCTTAGACATCTTGCCTTTTCACTGCGATCATCGCACCACCACATTGACAAGCTTGCCTGCCACAACAATTACCTTGGCAACCTGTTTACCGTCTGTGGCGGCACGCACTTTTTCATCGGCAAGAACGCGTTCGCGCACGGCGTCTTCCGGAGTGTCCGCCGGAAATACTATGTGGCTGCGAAGCTTGCCGTTGACCTGAACGGCGTAGGTAATTTCGTCTTCTTTGGCCAAAGCGGGATCGTAGGCCGGCCATGGATAGCGGAGGATACTTTCGGTTTCACCCAGGACCTCCCACAACTCGGCCGCAACGTACGGCGCAAATGGAGCCACCAAGAGCACAAGCTTCCGCTGGACATCGGCCAGCAACGCTGGCGGAAATTTCCCGGAGCTGATTTCATCTTCCGCAGCGTAAAGCTGGTTGACGAATTCCATGATCGCCGCAACCGACGTATTGAAGTGCCAGCGCCCCTGAAAATCTCCAGAGATACGCTTGATGGTCTGGTGAAGCTTGCGTTCAATCTGGCGCGCTTTGGGTGAAAGCTCAGAAGACGCTGCCGGGCCTGCACCATTGCCGGATGGAGTCTTGCCGGCGGCCCCAGCGTTGCGCATCACAAAACGATAGGCCCGGCTGAGAAACCGATGCACGCCTTCGACGCCGGCTTCCTGCCAGTCAAGCTCGCGATCAGGAGATGTGGCGAAGAGCGAATACATGCGAGTTGAATCCGCGCCGAACTTTGCCACCATCTCATCGGGTGAAACTACATTCCCTTTGCTCTTGGACATCTTTGCGCCATCTTTAATGACCATGCCCTGAGTAAAGAGGCGCGTTGCCGGTTCATCGTTATGGACCATGCCGAGATCGCGCATGAATTTGGTCCAGAAGCGTGAATAGATCAAGTGCAGGATCGCGTGTTCAACGCCGCCAATATATTGGTCAATGGGAAACCAGTAATCGACAGTAGCGGTGTCAAGCGGACGGTCCGCGAGCTGCGCGTTGGTATAGCGGTAGAAATACCATGAGGAATCGACGAACGTGTCCATGGTGTCTGTCTCACGGCGGGCAATGCCGCTGCATTTGGGACACTTGGC
>DASXIL010000360.1:0-6851 GCA_036497985.1 Candidatus Angelobacter sp.
CGATTGCTTTGGCCAAGTCAAGATATGTATCACGAGGACCTTTAGTGTCCACGAGGTCAGAGGCAACAATTAGCTGCCAATCGTCTGCTTCCTCGTCATAGAGCCACAACGTGCCCTTGAATGGGAATTTTGCTGTTTTCAGCTGTTCAGTGATTTTCTTACCGAAGCTCAAATCGGACTCTGTTAATGTGGCCACATGAGGCATTGCCAGTGCTCCTCAATCCAAGGCATGATCCCGTGCTCTGCCTCAGTACTAGCATTATAGATGTCCTGTGCCTCTCTTTCTGAGCGCCGCTCGTACCGACTTTCAACTTTCCAGTCCTTTGCTGTGCGCCAATTCGCTTCAAATTGCGGATCGTTTCTGCTCTTTTGGGCATTTTCTTCATTCAGACCGGCGGTTCCCAGAAGTTTGTTTAGATCGTGATTCCAGCTATCTTGAACGCGCCTTAACTCAGGAAAATCATATTGCGCGCTGGACCGTGCAATGCACGCTTTCAGAGCGCATTCCAACGCTAGACCCGTAAGGTAATAAGCTCCTGCGAAGCTCTCTCCTTCAAGCAGCAACCGCGCTTCTATGAGGCGAAGGCGCGCAAGTTCCTGCAAATCATTGCGCGTTAGTTTACTCATTGCTTAGAAACGCTCCACATGCGACTTGAGATAAACCTCGACCGCTAAACCCCAATCACCTTCACCAACTCAGCCACGGAATCTGCACTCTTCTGCAAGGCGGCTTGCTCATCTGCTGTGAGCTTGATTTCGATAATCTGCTCCAGACCGTTGGAACCCAGCTTGCACGGCACACCGACAAAAAGTCCTTTGATGCCGTACTCGCCCTCAAGATGGACGGCGCAGGGCAGGATCTTTTTCTTGTCCTTGAGGATGGCTTCCACCATCTCCGTGGCCGCGGCGGATGGCGCGTAATAAGCGCTGCCGGTTTTCAGATATTTCACAATCTCAGCGCCGCCGTCGCGGGTGCGCTGGATGATGGCATCAAGCCGGTCTTTGGCGATCAGTTCCGTGATTGGAATCCCGGCGACGGTGGAGTATCGCGCCAGCGGGACCATGGTGTCACCGTGGCCGCCGAGCACGAATGCCGTAACGTTCTCCACGCTCACATTCAGTTCCTGCGCGATGAACGTGCGGAAGCGCGACGAGTCGAGCACACCGGCCATGCCGATAACGCGATTGCGGGAAAACTTACTCAGCTTGAATGCCGCCTGGGACATGGCGTCCAGCGGGTTGGAAACCACGATCAAGATGCAGTTCGGCGAGTTGGCGATGACCTTCGCGATCACGTCCTGCATGATTTTGTAGTTCGTGTTGAGCAAATCGTCGCGGCTCATACCCGGCTTGCGGGCGATTCCAGCGGTGATCACCACAATGTCAGAGTTCGCCGTATCAGCATAATCGTTCGTTCCCAGAACGTATGAATCGCGTTTCTCAATAGGCATGGCTTCCAGCAGATCCAGGCCTTTGCCTTGGGGAACGCCCTCCAGCACATCAATCAAAACAACATTGGCCAGTTCTTTTGAGGCCACCCAGTGAGCGCACGTTGCGCCCACATTTCCTCCACCTACAATCGTTACTTTTTTGCGCATTCCTTTTCCTTCCTGAATTTTCTGAAATCTACACTGCTGTTTTCTTGCGCCGGTCAACCATGTTTTCAACCATGTGTACGGCAAACTCACTGGTTTTTACCTTGGTGGAGCCCGGCATCAGGCGCTCAAAGTCATAGGTCACAAACCTCTGCTGGATCGTCGCTTCGAGAGAAGTTTCAATCATCCGCGCCGCTTCTGACCATCCAAGGTAATCGAGCATCATTATGCCGGAAAGAATTACCGATCCGGGATTGATCACGTCTTTGTCTGCATATTTGGGCGCCGTGCCGTGAGTAGCTTCAAAGACCGCGTGCTGATCGCCTACGTTGGCTCCGGGCGCTATGCCCAGCCCGCCCACCTGTGCCGCGCATGCGTCGGAAATATAGTCGCCATTCAGGTTCGGCGTGGCCAGAATGTCATACTCGGCTGGGCGGATGATTACCTGCTGGAAGATCGAGTCGGCAATGCGGTCATTGACCATGATTTTTTTCTTCCACTCGCCGTTGCCATGCGATTTGCCCAGCGAATCGAGCACCTGCTTCACTTCCGCCTCAACTTCATGCTTGAAACTTGCAGGCGCAAAGTCCATGCCGGGCTCAACCATGGCTGCGTTCTGTTCCACGCTCAAGTTAGGATTTCTGTCTTTGTTGTCGAGAATCCAGCTCTCACGCTCCGTCACAATCTGTTCGCGGAACTCGTCGCGCGCGACTTCATAGCCCCACTCGCGGAACGCGCCTTCAGTAAATTTCTGGATGTTGCCTTTGTGCACCAGCGTTACGGAACGGCGCTTGTTCTTCACCGCGTGTTGGATAGCCATACGCACAAGGCGCTTGGTGCCGAAAATGGAAATTGGCTTGATTCCGATACCGGAATCCTCACGGATATGCTTCTTGGTCCCAGCCAGCATCGTATTGTTGAGGTAGTCAATCAATTTTTTGACTTCCGGCGTTCCTTGTTTCCATTCGATTCCGGCATACACGTCTTCAGTGTTCTCACGGAAAATGATTACGTTGAGCTGGTCAGGGTGCTTCACCGGTGAGGGCACTCCGGAGTAATAGCGCACTGGACGAATGCACGCGTAGAGATCCATGATCTGCCGCAATGCGACGTTGAGAGAACGAATGCCGCCACCAATCGGCGTTGTGAGCGGGCCTTTGATGGAAACATGGAGGTCACGCGCGGCGTCCACGGAGCCTTGCGGCAGCCAGTCTTTGAATTTGGTGAATGCTTTTTCTCCGGCAAAGATTTCATACCAGTGGATCTTGCGCTTGCCTCCGTAAGCCTTTTCCACGGCGCCATCGAACACTCGAACTGAAGCGGCCCATATATCGCGGCCCGTGCCATCGCCTTCAATGTAAGGAATAATCGGATTATCCGGAACCTGCATCTTGCCGCCGCTGTAAGTAATGGGGCTGCCTCCTGCCGGCAATGCGACCCCGTTATAAGATGACGCCATGCTTCCTCCCCGAAATACATTCACAATGCAAACTTCTTACGTTACCATCGCAGCAGAGATGGCGCAAACGCTGTGACACGGGTCACAGCGACCTTGAGAGCATTTCCCCAACTTCGCGAAAGTGAGACCCTGAATGCGCAAACAAGCTGTGTTTCTGCTGCTCCTGTGCTCGTTTCTTGTCGGAGGCGCACGGGCCGCCGACAATCCTTATCTCTATAAAGTTACGCTGGTGCAGGCCGCGCCGGGGAGATTGCTGGATCTGATTGATCTCTACAAGGCACGCGCAGCTGAACTGAAACAGGCTGGAGATGAAGTGCCGCTATGGATGCGCCACAGCCAGGGCGACCACTGGGACCTGATGGTGCTCTTCCCTGTCGGTAGCTATGCTGAGTATTACCAGACCGCGCGAATCGCCAAGCGACAGCAAGCGCAGCAGGCCGCAAAACTCGACGAGAAGTTTAAAGAGCAGATCGCCTGGCAGGAAGACTTGTTTGCCTACGGACCACCGCTCATGGATCTGCGCAAGGCTTTTGCCGACGGTAGGTTTTTTCACGTTGAGATGTTTGTGGCCCTGCCGGGAAAATTTGCCGACCTTTATAAAGAACGCGAAATGGAAAACGCCTATTCGAAAGCTCTGAAGCAGCCGGAGAATTTTATCTTTGTGCGCGATCAGGGAGCAGCGTGGGACATCTTCACCATCGGCGTGTTTCGCGACTTGAAACATTACGCTGAAAGTGCAGACGCTTTACCAAAAGATCAGGAGGCCGCTGCGAAGGCGGCAGGATTTGACGCGCCCATCCAGATCGGCCCATATTTGCGACGGTTTATTCGTGAGCATCACGACACGCTGGCGGTGGCGATTAAGTAGGTTTTTTGCGAATCATTTTTTCGCGAACCATTTTTTTGCAAAGCATGAGCGGCGGAGCAAGCCTACTTCGCCATGGCTTTCTCAACTTCGTCGGCAGTGCGGGGCAGGCCGTGGCTCAGCATGATGAGTTTGCCGTCCTGGCCGACGGCAAATATGTCTTCAATGCGGACGCCCAGCTTTTCTTCCGGAATGTAAATGCCCGGCTCCAGCGTGAAGACCATGCCTTTATCGATCGGCAAGGCGGAATCGTTGGCGTCATGCACATTCAAGCCCACGTGATGTCCCAGGCCGTGGATAAAATATTTTCCCAACGGTTCGCCGTGAAGGTTTTTGCCGTGGGTGTTGATGTAATCAAAGGCGACTTTATACAGTGAATCTGGATCAGTGCGGCTGGTGGGGATCTTGGACTTCCCTGCCTGGAACGCCTGCATTGCCGCCTCCTGCGACGCGAGCACAATGTTATAAATCTCACGCTGGCGGGCGGTAAACTTACCGTTGACCGGGGCTGTGCGCGTGATATCGGTGGCATACATCGAGAATTCGCCGCCCACGTCCATTACTACGAGATCGCCATCCTGCATGGTGCGATCGTCGGCCGAGTAGTGCAGCACCGTGGAGAAGAAACCGGAGCCCACAATGGGCGCATAAGCGGGGCGTTCGCAACCACGCTTGCCAAATTCATACTGCATGAGAGCGGAGATTTCGCGCTCATTCACGCCGGGATGGATGGCTTTCAATGCGGCGAGGTGAGCGGCGACTGACGCATCCGAGGCGCGACTAATCATCTTCAGTTCGCCGGCATCTTTTACGGTGCGCAGGTGCGCAATCAGCGGCTTGGCGTCTTTGAATGAGACGTAATTAGGAAATGAGTTGCCGCGACGCAGCCATTCCAGCGGACCGGTCGATGGCGTAGTCAAGCCATTAGCGCCGAGATCGGAATAAACGGTGGCACGCGGCTGCGGTAGAAGCTTGAGCAACTCATCATGCATCTTGTCCAAGCTCTCAACTTTGTCAAAGCCGGTCTGCTGCGGCGCCTGCGGATTCTCCGGGCCAAGCTTGGGGCCGGTCCACTTTTCCTGCGTTACGTTGTGCTCGGCCAGAAAGAGAATTTCTACGTAAGGATTGGAGTTGATCAGCAGCGCCGCGCCTGGTTCGAGCCATCCGGTGAGGTAAAAGAAGTTATCGTCCTGGCGGAAGCCGTAAAGATTATTGGGGCCTTCAGCCTCAGTGGGAGCAAACAGGACGAGCGTGCCGCCTTCCATCTGTTTGGCCAGGGCGGCGCGGCGAGCATGGTAGTCGGCATTGTTCTGGCGCTCAGTTGCGCCGGTGCAGATGCAGGTGGCAAGGATACAAAGGCACATCAACAAAGATTGCTTACGCATGCTCATTCTGTTTTCTCCGATAAACGCAGCGAATTTTATCATGCGACACATGACATGCTGTCTGGTTTTAGAACTATGCATTTTGAAATGCGTGCCCGCGAATCAGATTGCCTATAATAGGCACCCATGAATTCCGACTCAACGCTGTTGCAGGGAGTAAAGATCGTAAGCCTGGCGCTGAATGCTCCCGGGCCGGTAGCGGCGGCGCGCCTGACCAAGCTTGGCGCGGATGTCACCAAGGTCGAGCCACCGAGTGGCGACGCAACCAAAAGCGCGGCGCCGGCATGGTATGAGTCGCTGTGCCAGAGGCAAACAGTCTTGCGGCTTGATCTTAAGTCTCCTGAGGGACGTGCAAAGCTAGACGAGTTGCTGGCGCAAGCAGATTTGCTGCTGGCATCATTTCGGCCTTCGGCCTTGCAGCGACTGGGGCTGGATTGGGAAAGTCTGCACGCCCGCCATCCGCGGCTCTGTTTTGTGGGGATCATTGGGTACGCTGCGCCGTTTGAGGAGCGTACCGGCCACGATCTGACGTATCAGTGTGATTTAGGGCTACTGCGTCCGCCGCAGATGCCGCCGACTTTGTTTATCGATCTGGCGGGAGCCGAACGGGCCGTAAGCATGGCGCTGGCGCTCTTGAATCGCGCCGCGCGCCGCGGCCAGGCTGGTTGCGCGTGGGTTTCTCTCCATGACTGTGCGCGCGATCTGGCAGCGCCGCTTAAGGCCGGTCTTACATCGTCAGATGGGATACTCGGGGGAGCGTACCCGCTTTACGGTTTCTATCGGGCGAATGATGGATGGATTGCTATAGCAGCGCTGGAACCACATTTCGCGGAACGACTGCTTTCCGAACTTGGCCTTAAGAAAGCAGACCGCACAGCACTTGAACGAATTTTTCTGCAACGCAAAGCTGCATCCTGGGAAAAGTGGGCCGCAGAGCTCGACCTGCCGCTGGTCGCCGTACGAGAGGCAGGATGAAACATCACCTCGACGAGCGTGGGCCTGCTCGTCCAATTTCGCGTATACACGCGCCTCTGCCTACAAGAAAGAGTGCGCCGAAAGAAGTTCCGGCGCACAATTAAAAAAGTCGAGACGAGTGGTTGTCAGTTGCCCATGGAAGCCTTGCCGCTGGGCACGTCTTTCGAAGTCATGTCGAAAGTGAGCATGAATCCGTTCGTACCCTTAAACTCGTAAGCCTGTGGGCCTTCCTTGTAGGCCTCGATCTCATTCGGCATCATTACGAACCCGTCATTCCTTGGCGTTCCCCAATACTTAACATTCTTGAGCACCGCGGGTTCATCGGTCATGCCTTGAAAGCGCTTCAGCTTGACCTCGGCAGTCTTACCGCCATTGAGCGTTGCATGAGCCTGGTCTTTGTCAAAGGCCCAGGTATCAATGTTGCCTTCGGCGGTCCGGAATGATTTCCACTTGACCGGAAAAACGTGTCCCAAAATGTCACCCAGAGCCTGACGTTGTGCCGCGGTTGTTGACTTATCAAATGTAACCACGGCCCAGTCCATCTGCCCCTGGGAGAAATCGCCGCCCAGGTC
>DASXIL010000361.1:0-3514 GCA_036497985.1 Candidatus Angelobacter sp.
ACAAAAAATCCCCACGTTTGCTGATTGGGACTTGTCAGGCAGTTTCTCATGTACCCGCTGTTAAGGCCAAGTGCCCAAAGCACAGATTTTCGTTGACGACAGCGAACAAAAAAACGATATAATATGCAGATAGAACGAATGGCCCGCGACCCAGGTGGCGGGAAGACGATCTTTGACAAAAGAATCTGCTAGCTCCTAGCCTTTAGCTTCTAGCCAGAACGATCCTGCGACCCTCTGCCGATTGGGATTGGGATTGGGTTGACCCTTGGGCCACCCTTGGGCCACCCAAGCGCCACCCAAGCGCCACCCAAGCGTGATGCAAGGGTCGATTTGCGGAAGTGCTTTGTTTGCAACAAAGATCATAAAAAGGCCGGGTGGGGGCTAAAAAGAATCCGGTGATCGGGACATCGGGTGATCGGAGCCGGAAAAAGTCTTGCCAGTCACGCCTGCAAAATCACTTCGCCCGGCGGAGCATCGCCATGGATGGTTCTTAGAAGATCATTTGATAATCCAAAACGTCCGCAGCCTCGTGGTTAAGGCTATGTGCTGCGGCATTGATTAACGCTAAATCCTGGGCGTCTGAATCCGCTCTTTCTCGCTGCGGCAGTACATCGGCTGGCAACTTGATTGAAACTTTCTTTTTCATATGAGTTGTTGTTTGCAATAACGTTTGGCAAAAACCGCCCGTCGACTGCACTCTGAGATGCGACCCATATTCTTACAGATACATTTGACTTGTCCAACCCTGTTCACCGTGTATCGAGGTCATAAAAATGAGTGCGATTTGCGTTGCTGGCCATCACTTTGGTGCATTTGTCATCCCTAAAGGCCCGGTGATAACATCGCTAGCTTGTGGAGGTCGTCTGATGTCGGATAGAGATAACAGCAACAGTCTACTGTGGTTCCTGGCTGGACTCGGTTTTGGCGCGCTGATGGGCGTGCTTTACGCTCCCCGCTCTGGTCGTGAAACTCGCGATGCCCTCAAGAACACCGCTCAGGAAGGCGGCGAATACATAAAGACCCGCGGCCGTGAAGCCAAGGAAACCGTGAGCCAGTGGGTCGATCGCGGCAAAGATGTTGTCGGCCAGCAAAAGGAAAAGATCAGCGCCGCCATTGATGCCACTCGGCAGGCCTATCGTGAAGCTTCAGAAGGCAAAAAAGGCTCTTAAGTGAGCTTGATACCCAAGTGGATAATCACATCATCACAGTCTTTGTGGTCGTCGCCGCGGTTGCCATTGTCGTGCAAATGGTGATTTTGTTTGCGTTGTACAAGGCGCTGCGGCAGACCTCAGAGCGCATGGAAGGCATTGCCGGTCGCCTGGAACAACAGGCGACTCCGGTGCTGGCCACTGCTGCCGCCATACTTGACGATGCCAAACCGAAAATTGCCGACATTACTGCCAATCTGGCTGAGACATCTGCATCTGTACGCACGCACGCAGGACAGATTGGCAATGCCGCTTCAGAAATCGTGGAGCGTGCGCGCATGCAGGCCGCCCGGCTGGATGAGTTCGTCATCAGCGCCGCGCACAAAGTTGAAGCGACCTCTGAACTGCTGCAAAATAAAGTCTTCTCGCCTATGCGGCGCGTCCGCTCGATCGTAACCGCACTGAATGCGGGGCTGAGCTTCTTCAAATCAAACCGTCCCCGCCACAGAAAAAGCTCCGGTGAAGTGGAAGACGAAGAGATGTTCATCTGATTTGGTAAATGGGTAATTTGGTAAATTAGTAAATTGTGAGTCCTCCGCAAGAACTTCGCGACCGAACTAAGAAGTTTGCCATCCGGGTCGTTCGGTTATTTCAAGCACTCCCTAAATCCACTGAAGCACAAGTAATGGGAAAACAACTGCTACGGTGTGGGACGTCGGTCGCGGCCAATTATCGAGCCGTATGTCGAGCAAGATCCAGGGCGGAGTTTGTAGCCAGAATGGGTATTGTTGCTGAGGAAGCGGACGAAAGCGTTCTCTGGCTCGAGCTTCTGGAAGAAACTAATATTCTGCGTCACGAGCGTCTTGAAGACATACTGAACGAGGCAAAAGAGCTTGTAGCAATTTTCTCGACGTCACTGAAAACTGCTAAGAACAAGTAGCCGCTGGTTCTGAATTTACCCATTTACCAAATTACTCATTTACCAATTTAGATTATCTTCCGAAGCGTACTGAAACGTGTCCTCCCGGAGGGATTCGCGACCCCGCGGCTGGCGACTGGTCTAGCCCGACGCCGCTTCCGTTTACCTCAAGTTCCAGCCCTGCTGACTCTGCCTCTTCCAGAGCGACACGCAATGACTTGCCGTGAAAGTCGGGAACAAGAACGCCACCGGCAACGTCCAGGACGACCGTTGCGCGGGACTGGTCATTTGTCTCAAAAGCAGTTTTCTGTAGCGTCGCTGCCGGTTGTATAGGACCAATAAGCGGAACCGCGGACTTCGCAGGCTTGCTTGTCTCCGCAACCGTCTGCAACCTTGAATCGCGCGGAGTAGTTACTGGAAGCGGCGGAGCCTGTACTTGCGGCGAAGGCGGCGCCACCGGCGTATCCACATTCTCTTGCGCGCTGGCAATATAGTCTGGAGCGCCCTCAGAGACATCGTCTTCCTTCGCGTGGGCCCGCAAATACATTCGCCGCGGGTCTTGCACCTCCACATCGTGCGGAACGTTCATATAAGCCAGCACCTGCTGCGCGATGCGCGCGAAAACCGGCGCTGCAGCTACTCCACCGCCATCGCGGGGGTATCCGCCGGCCGGAGAATCCAGCACTATCAGCACGGTCACCGCGGGATTATTCACCGGCGCAAAGCCGGCAAACGACGCAATGTGCTGGCGATGAGAATACTTGCCGCTGGCATCAATCTTCTGTGCCGTGCCGGTTTTTCCGGCAGAGCTGTACCCATCCAGAATCGCCCTTTTCCCTGTGCCACGAAGCACCACGCCTTCCATCATGTGCTTCATCTGCGCCGCCGTCAGCGGAGAGATCACGCGCCTTCCCATAGGCGGATGAAACGCGATCAACTGCGGCGTGCTTCGGGGCGCGGTGGTTCCGGCAACAATTCGGGGCGCCACATAGAGTCCATCATTCGCAATCGTTGAAACCATCGCCGCCAGTTGAACTGGCGATACGCCAATCTCCTGCCCCATGGAAATCGCGCCAATGCTCACCTTTGACCACCGGCTCACCGGCTTGGTAATTCCGCGAGTCTCGCCCGGCAACTCAATCCTCGTCTGCGTACCGAATCCAAATGCGCGTATGTAACGATCAAACCGGTCCTCACCCAGCCGAAGCGCAATCTTAATGGCCCCCACATCGCTTGAATGCTCAAGGATCTGTGTCACCGTCAAGCCGGCGTACGGATTATGATCGTGTATGCGCAGGCCGTTCAACACGATTGAACCCATCTGGCAATCCACCACCTCGTCAGGGTTCGTAATTTTCTCTTCCAGCGCGGCCGCTAGCGTAACGATCTTGAACGTCGATCCCGGCTCGTAAATGTCGCTCACTGAGCGGTTCTTGAGCGCCTGCGG
>DASXIL010000362.1:0-3945 GCA_036497985.1 Candidatus Angelobacter sp.
CGCATTGACTACGCCAGCCGCTTTCATCTGCGCGCGCTTCTTGGCATTGAAGTCACGAACAATTTTATTGATGTAAGCACGAGTTTCACGATACGGGGGTACGCCGTTGTATTGCTTTACCCGATGCGCCCCGGCATTGTAAGCAGCCAGCGCCTTAATGGGATCGTTGTTGTAGCGGTCCAGCAACGCGCTCAGGTGGGCCGTGCCCGCTTCCACATTCGCTCGGGGATCAAACGGGTCAACCACGCCGAGTTGCGCTGCGGTGGAGGGCATAAGCTGCATCAGTCCCTGCGCGCCTTTCTTTGATACCGCATGGACCTTGAAGTTGCTCTCTGCGCTGATTACGCTACGCACAAAGTCAGGGTCAATCCGATTTTTGTTGCTGGCTTCCCGCACCACCTGATCCAGATCAAAGGCCTGCGTTGCCGCGCTGGGAGCCGCCGTCAAATTGCTGGCCACTGGCTGCGCTGGCAGAACTGGTTTTGCCAAAGGCTTGCTTACTTCCGATTCATTAACCAAAGCCGCGCCGGCCATCTGCGTTGCTGGGGCTGGGGCGGGCGCCGGTTCAGGCGCGATTGGAGTCTCATCTTGTTCAAATGACGTGATCTGGTCGCTGGCTATATCGAGGTACCCAGTGGGGGTAAAAAGCCGGGTGGAGTTGGCGTTTTGCTCTTTACGGTCAAAGTGGATGGAAAACCCATTTCGCAGGATGGCAATCTGGCCTGCGAAAGCAGACATTTGGGCCAATACCAGCAGCGCCGTAATCGTTAGTGTCCTTGAAAATCTCATATCAAACGCAAGATATATATTCTCGCCCAATTAGCTGCTGAAAGCCAGCCCCAAAATCTGCTCCACAGCCTGGGCCACGCCGCTTTCAGCGTTGCTGCCGGTTACCATCCAGCCGTTCTGCTTCAGTTCATTGGATGCATTTTCCATCACAACCGCAACTCCTGCAAATTCAAGCATTTCCAGATCGTTATGATTGTCTCCGATAGCCATAATCTGCTCTCGCTGCACCCCACGCTCCTCGGCCCATCGCTTTAAAGCGTGACCTTTGGAACATTCCCGATTCAGGATGTCAAGAATGCACAGGTCGCGATGGTCATATTGGGTCCTCAAAACGGTGATTTTGTCCAGAAAATCAGCCTGGCCGAGCCGCTTTTGCAGCCTCTCCATTACCGCCACCCGGCCGCAATACATGGCTTGCAAAGGGTCCTCAGTCAGGGCGTCCTCCAGCGGCGATACAAACTTGATGTAAGGCCGATTTACCTCCAACCAGCGCGAAACGGTCCTGTTCAACTCGTCGGCGCTTTCCAGCACCAATGAATCATTGCCCGGAACGTTCGCGGGGCGATCAAACGTCAGCACCGCATGCCCGCGGAATTCGTCCATATATTGAATGAGTTCCGCGGCGGTTCTTGCGGGCAGCCGATCAGTAAAAAATGTCTCGCTGTCGGTGGAACGGATCAGAGCTCCGTTGGAGCTGATAAGCCAGATGGGAAAGCCGAGTTCCCGGGCGATTGGCAAGGCGTAGTCATGGCGGCGTCCGGTAGCCAGAATGATCTCAATGCCGGCCTCATGGGCCGCGCGCAACGCCGCTATATTGCGGGCCGGCACCTGAAAATTGGGGTCGGTCAGCGTGCCGTCAATATCCAGGGCCAACAGGCGGATGGGGTGGTGCTTCACGGTGGTTCCATCATAACGGTCAACGGCAATAAATTAAGGAATTTTGAAACGAGCTGGTTGAGTTATTTGGGTGGCGGAGTATGAGGGATCTCGCCCTTGCCGTCACAAGCAGAGCACCCCATACCATCTTTTAGTCCGGAGCCATGACAGATAGGGCAGAGCCGCGTTTTGGTCTTCACAGGAGTTGTCATAAGGTATAAAGCGATCTTACGCCCTATTGTGGGGGCGCGCCAAAAATGCTAGAAACTGCGGTGATTGATCGTGAATTCAAGGATTCGATTTGCTGAACAAGTTTTCTTATCGTCGCTTTCCAGCCGCAATCCAGGCAACGCTTTCTCGTTTGGTCGGCCCGCGTATTGCCTCTGCGACCTTCGAATTCTTTGTCTTCGGCCTTAAGCAGGCTGCCTCGTGCGTTTTTGCGGGATCATTTCTTTTTCTTCTGGCGATCTCCGGCCATGTTCACATTCCTGGTCTTGGCCGTTATGACTTCCTCTTTCTCAGCGCGATCGCCATCCAGGTGGTCCTGGTTGCAGTGCGACTGGAGAACTGGCGGGAAGTCGCGGTGCTCTCTGTGTTTCATCTGGTTGGTATCGGGCTTGAGCTATTCAAGACATCACCTGCCATCCGGTCGTGGAGTTATCCCGAGCCGGCATTTTTTCACTTGAAAACCGTCCCGCTCTACAGCGGATTTATGTACGCCTCCGTTGCCAGCTACATTATGCAGTCCTGGCGAATCATGCGCCTCAGGCTGACTGAATTTCCGTCGTTCACGCTGGCTGTTGGCCTGAGTGCCGCAATATACGCAAACTTTTTTACCAACCATTACATGGTTGATTTGCGATGGCCGCTGGCCGCTTGCGTGCTTTTGCTCTTCCGTCGCACGCACGTCAATTTCACCGTCATCAAGAAAGAGCGTCGTATGCCTCTGGCGCTTTCATTTCTTTTGATCGGCTTCTTTATCTGGATCGCGGAAAATATTGCGACGTATTTTGGGGCTTGGCAGTATCCGCATCAGAAGCGGCAGTGGGCCATTGTCGGGCCAACCAAAATCAGTTCCTGGATGTTGCTCGTGATCATCAGCTTCATTATCGTGGCGGCACTCAAAGAAATTTTTCCAAAACAACAAGAAGTATTTTCCGCCGATGATGAAACACTGCCGGTGTCGCCAGTCGAAACTGAGACAGAAGATACAGCTCTGGCATAGCTCAGGCTGAGCCTTGCAAGAAAGACTCCGATAGTGCACTCGTGGTAATTCTTAAAGATGGATGAACTTGATCGTCTATCCTCGAACGCGCGTGTCACTGTCCGGCGACCGGGCGATCCGGACTCGGGCGGCAAGTGCGTTGTCTACTGGATGCAACGGGCACAGCGCGCCCTCGACAATCCTGCGCTTGAGGTTGCAGTGCAGGCAGCCAACGCGCTGGGCAAACCGTGCGTCGTCTTTTTTGCTCCCGTGCCGTTTTATCCTCACGCAAATCTGCGCCATTACCGTTTTCTCAATCAGGGAATTCCGGGGATTGCCGCCGGCCTGAAGAAACGTGGCATTGGTTTTGTACTTCGGCGCTTTCCGGACCATCATCTGTTGAAGTTCTGTGGCGAAGTGCGTCCGGCATTGGTTGTGGGCGATGAGAATCCCATGCGCGAACCGGAACATTGGCGCGCAAAAGTAACTGAACAGCTGCGTGTTCCTTTCTGGACCGTCGATGCCGATGTGATTGTTCCCTCAAAGCTGCTGATGAAAGAGCAGTACGGCGCCTATACTGCCCGGCCGATTATCCGGCGATTATTGCCGGAGTTTTTGCAGCCGGTAGGGAACACCCGCGCGAGAGTCGGATGGACGCCACCACGACGGCTGAAATCGCTTAAGCCAGATATAGATATCACTGAAGGATGGAAGCTGGATCGCTCGGTCCAGCCCGTGAATGGCATTATGGGCGGAACAGACCAGGCGCTTAAGCGACTGAAAAGTTTTATTCGGAATGAACTGGCAAATTATCCGACCGATCGCAACAAGCCGGAACGCGACGGCACCAGCCGACTTTCCGCCTATCTCCATTTTGGACACATCGGCCCGCACACCGTGGCGCTGGCCGTCCAGAAAGCCGATGCTCCCAAGGCGGCAAAGGAAGCTTATCTGGAACAGCTGATTGTCCGCCGAGAACTGGCCATTAACTTTGTCCGTTTCAACACGGACTATGACAACTTTGAATCTGGCACGCCCTGGGCGCACAAGAGCCTGGCCGAGCACGCCGCCGATCA
>DASXIL010000363.1:0-4591 GCA_036497985.1 Candidatus Angelobacter sp.
AACATGGCCAGCATCATGGCCACCGAAGCGTTCTTTGCCAAATACCTGGGCGGACGCGCACAGGAAGGCGGAACGCCCGAAGTTGTGGCGCGATTGAAAGAAGTCACGGTCGATCCCAAGACCGTAGTGCTGGCCAAAAAGGTAGACGCTGGCACTGTAACTTCTCCCAAGCCGGCCACTGATCTCCAGCCCGGCGCTTACAAATACAAAGCTACGATTGAGGTGAGCGGCCAGCAAATTCCACTCAGCATCTCTACGACAATCGCAGAAGCAGCCGGCGCGTGGTCTGCTACGGACGTGATGACCACGCCCAACGGCGATGTGACTACAACTTCCACGCTGGAAAAAGGAACGTTGATTACGCGCAAGATCAGCATGAAGGGCGGCCAGGCATCCCTTGACCTCGATTTTGCCGGTAACAAGGCTGCCGGCAACGTGAACATGGGCGGACAGGACAAGCCGGTCTCGGTCGATCTGGGCGGCCCGTTGTTCGCGAACGCCGCCGGGGCCAAGCAATCCATCTCATGCCTGCCGCTGGCTGAAGGCTATACCACTACCTATCGGAACTTTGACGTGCAAAAGCAGACGGTAAAGCTAATGCAGTTGAAGGTCACCGGCGTGGAGCAGGTGACGGTGCCTGCCGGGACATTTGACGCCTATAAGGTCGAGATCAGCTCTGCTGATGGCGGCGCTGACAAAGAAACGCTTTGGGTAGCGCGCGATTCCCATAAGCCGGTAAAAGAAACCATGGTGCTTCCGGCCATGGGCGGCGCACTGCTGACTCAGGAGTTGACGCAGTAAGCATCACCTGTCACTGTTGAAACCAACCAGGAAACGGCCTGCCGGCGAGGCAGGCCTTTTCTGTGTTTGGATACACTGCATTCATGGATCAGGATCGCGGAAGCATTCTTGCCGGTATGGCGATCTGCTGGCTGCTCAACGTTGCCCAACTCGGCGTCGGCTGGCTGCTGCTGGTCGCTGACGTCCGCATGCTTTCTGCGTATTACGTGTTGGTCGGCGCCATTGGCCTGGTGCAAGTGGGTTACATTGTTCCCATTTGGCGACTGCTGCAGCGAAGAGGGAAACCCAGAACCGCCAAAGGACTATTGCTGGCGGCTGCGCTTACAGCTTTCATGAATGCCGCGATCTTCCTGATGATCTTCACAGCGCCGCGATTCGGCACGCTTTGAATCCGTATCGGTTCCGGGCGCGCCCAGCCGTTCTGAACTCTTGAAAAATATTGCCGACCAGCGCATTTGGCGTTTGGGGTGCGATGTAGCGCTCATCCCTTATACTGGAGTGCTCTTTATGTCGTCGTCCGCAGGTCCGGAGACAGCCAAAAAATTTCGGTTCAAGCTGCTGCCCACGCTCAAGCGCGGCGAGATGTGGCGGTACTTCGGCCCGGCGTTTGTCGCCAGCGTCGCCTATATCGATCCGGGAAATTTTGCCAGCAACTTTGAAGGCGGAGCCAAATTCGGCTACACGTTGCTGTGGGTGTTGCTGTGGTCAAACGCCATGGCCATCCTGATCCAGTATCTTTCCGCCAAGCTGGGCATTGCCACGGGAAAAACGCTGCCGCAAAACTGCCGCGCGTATTTTTCTCCGAAAGTTAATTTTGGTTTGTGGGTGGCGGCCGAGCTGGCCGCGCTGGCCACTGATCTGGCTGAATTTCTGGGCGCGGCCCTTGGGTTCTATCTGCTTCTTCACATCCCGCTGTTCCCGGCGGCACTGATCACGGCAGTCGTCGTCTTTCTGATGCTGGCGGTTGAGCTCTACGGTTTCCGTCGGCTGGAACAGCTGATCATGGTGTTCGTCTTCGCCATTGCCGCATGCTATGCGTTTGAAATGTTCCTGGTGCGTCCGGACTGGGGAGCCGTAGCCCACGGCGTGCTGGTGCCAAAAATCAATTCGGAAAGCATTTACATCGCCGTGAGCATGCTAGGCGCTACGGTGATGCCGCACGTTATTTATCTACATTCAGCGCTGGTGCAACACCGGGTAAAAGAAGATGCTCTCAGTGACCATCCTGAGAAATGGCTGCTCACCATGCGGCACCTGCGTTATGAGCTGTGGGACGTGCTGGCGGCGATGAACGGCGCGTGGCTCATTAACTCAGCCATGATCGTGATGGCCGCAGCCGTGTTCTACAACAAGGGAGTAAATTTCACGTTTGACGAGGCGCATCTCACGCTCCATCCGCTGTTGCCCGCGGTTTCAGGGACCGCGTTTGCCCTGGCGTTGTTGTTTTCAGGGCTGTCATCGTCGACTGTGGGGACGATGGCCGGCCAGGTGATTATCGAAGGATTTTTGGATATCAAGTTCAGCGTCTTTCTGCGCCGGCTTTTGACGATCATTCCCGCGCTCATCGTGATTGCGCTGCGTCTCGACGCCCTTAAAATTTTGTTACTATCACAGGTTGTGCTTAGCTTCGCGATTCCATTTGCTCTGGTCCCGCTGGTCCTGCTGACCCGTTCCAAGGCCGTGATGTCTGATCTGGTGAATAGCCGGCGGACAAACTACATGGCATACCTGGTCACAGCAATTATTGTCGGGCTCAATCTCTTGCTGATTTACCGGATGGTGGGCGGCAATTTCTAGCGGACCTGATTGCGCCAGTTTGTGGAACGTTCTCCGGTGCAAATGAATCCAATAAGAAGGTGAACTCATGAATAGTTTCGGTAGCCGCTCAAAATTGCGCTCCGGCAATCAGGAATACGAAATCTACCGCTTAGACGCGCTGGACAAACATGGTTGTGCCCCGCAACGGCTCCCCTTCTCGATGAAGGTCCTTCTGGAAAACCTTCTGCGTACTGAAAATGGCCGCAGCGTCACCGCGGACGATGTGCGCTTTCTTGCCGGATGGAAGCCGCAGGCCGTGCCCGACAAAGAAATCGCATTCACGCCGGCGCGCGTACTCATGCAGGATTTTACCGGCGTTCCGGCGGTGGTCGATCTGGGCGCCATGCGCGATGCCATGAAGAAGATGGGCGGCGATCCCAAGCTGATCAATCCGCTTCAGCCTGCAGAGCTTGTGATCGACCATTCCGTGCAAGTCGATGAATTTGCCACCATCGGCGCATTCGCCGTGAACGCGCAGATGGAATTCGACCGCAACAAAGAGCGCTATGCTTTTCTGCGTTGGGGGCAGTCGGCCTTCAGAAATTTCAAAGTCGTTCCGCCTGACATGGGAATCGTCCATCAGATCAATCTGGAATATCTGGCTCGCGTGGTCTTCTCTGAAAAGCGCGATGGTGTAGCCTTGGCGTATCCGGACACGCTGGTGGGAACAGACTCGCACACGACCATGATCAACGGGCTGGGCGTGTTGGGCTGGGGCGTTGGAGGCATTGAAGCCGAGGCTGCCATGCTGGGCCAGCCTGTTTCCATGCTGCTGCCGCAAGTAGTTGGATTCAAGCTGAAAGGGCAGTTGCGCGAGGGATCAACCGCCACCGACCTGGTGCTCACTGTGACCGAAATGCTGCGTAAGACCGGCGTGGTAGGAAAATTTGTGGAGTTCTTTGGTCCCGGCCTGTCGTCGTTGCCATTGGCTGATCGCGCCACCATTGCCAACATGGCGCCGGAATACGGCGCGACGTGCGGCATCTTCCCCGTGGACGAGACAACGCTGGGCTATTTGCGTACCACTGGCCGCCCCGCGGACCAGATTGCGCTGGTGGAAACTTACTGCAAAGAGCAGGGGCTGTTCCACACTGCGCAAACACCAGACGCTGAATACTCGCAGGTCGTTGAACTCGATTTAAGCACCGTGGAACCCAGCGTTGCCGGGCCAAGGCGTCCGCAGGACCGCGTTCTGCTTTCCAAGACCAAGGAATCGTTTGAAGCCGCATTGCCGACGTTGATTGGGCCTCGTCCGGCCCAACCCGCGCGCAAAGTGGCTCCGCAACAGGTGGAACGGTTTGAAGGTGAAGGTGGCACGCCGGTAGCCGTGGCGGAAGATCCCAACGCTCCAGCCGCGCATAAAGACGTGGGAGAAAATGTTTTTGAGTTCATGCATGATGGCTCAGTGGTGATCGCAGCCATTACAAGCTGCACCAACACGTCGAACCCATCAGTGATGATGGCCGCGGGGCTGCTGGCCAAGAAGGCCGTGGAAAAAGGGCTGAAGCGCAAGCCCTGGGTAAAGACTTCTCTGGCTCCGGGCTCGCGCGTGGTGACGGAGTACTATCGCAACGCGGGGCTCATTCCTTATCTGGAAAAACTGGGCTTCCACGTTGTGGGCTATGGCTGCACCACGTGCATCGGAAACTCCGGCCCGTTGCCGCAGGATGTCTCATATGCCATCGCGGAAAAGCAGCTGGTCGCCGTGTCGGTCCTTTCCTGCAATCGCAACTTTGAAGGCCGTATTAACTCTGAGGTCCGCGCAAACTATCTGATGTCGCCGCCGCTGGTGGTGGCGTACGCTCTGGCTGGGCGTATCGATCTTGACCTTACCAAAGATCCCCTCGGCATGGGCACAGGAGGCAAGCCGGTTTATCTGCGCGACATCTGGCCTACACAAAAAGAAGTGCAGGACGCGGTGAGACAGTCCATCAATTCCGGCATGTTCACCACGAATTACCAGACCATTTTT
>DASXIL010000364.1:0-3588 GCA_036497985.1 Candidatus Angelobacter sp.
ATCTTCATTTTTTCGAATTCTTCAGGTGTAAGGCGGCCAGGCTTAGAAATAATGTGCTCGGGCACAGCCAGCTTGCCGATATCGTGAAGCAATGCCGCAGCGCGCAATGCTTCAATTTCCTCCAAGGGAAGATCAAGTCTCTTTGCCATCTCAACTGCATAGACGCGAACGCGTTCCAGATGGTCGTGGGTGGTCTGGTCTTTAGCTTCAATGGCCAGCGCCAACGCTTCAATGGTACGCATGTGCAAGGCTGCCATCTCAGATACGTGATTCTTCTCATTCTCCAGCTTGCCCAAATAGAGACGGTACGAGCGATAGATCACAAACATAGCGGGCAAAGCCAGCAACGTCGGTTGCCAACCAACTTTTTGGGTGAGCCATCCGAACATGGCAGTCAAAGCGCCGCCGGCAAGATAATACGGCAGTGACCAGAAATAACAGTCAGTCCAGATCTTTTGCAGCTTTTTGTTTTCTGTAAGGGCGATGATCGTTGCTACCGGAAGCGTATTGAAAAGAAAATAAACAGCGGCAGCCAGCATCAGCAAGAACGCGGCATTTGGATGCAGCCGCGCAGACCACGGCCCGTGATAAGTAAAGTACGCCGCAGCAATGGCAACCGCTGCGCTGGAAATATTGAACAATACTTGTTCAATCCGTGGCCACCGCCGCCGGGTAAGCAAGCATTGCACCAGGATTGCAGAACATCCCAGGATCAACGTTTCCGTAAAGGTCAACTGGGCAATGCCCAATAAGATGAAAAGGAAATTAACTGAGATCGTTCCAGTAATCTCGGGCAATTCTACTTTCAGTCTTGAAGCAAGTAAGCCGGTCAGAAGATAGGCGATGAACTTGGGCAAATCGTCGATTTTCCATGCAATTCCGCCATAGACCGCAGTGGCCAGTCCTGCCAGGCAAATTGCATATAGGAATGTTCGCGCTTGCTTCGACATACCCTGTCCGTCTCCGTCTAGGCTATATAGGCAACTACCGGGCCAAACATGCCACAAACGGTATTTCCTCTTGTTAATTCAATGCTTTAGCGTTCTTCCGTTTGAGGAGCACTCGGCTTTATGCCTTACATACCTGCGACATTCTTGTCGCAGCCCCGGAGTCAACGGTGACCTAAAGTGTCACAGCGCGCATTCCCAAAATGGGACTTGTGACAAGCGCAGTTTAGCTTGATATAGCCCGGAAGAGCACCCGGTAAAGCTGAAGTTGGAGAACTTAAGTAATCATCCAACCAGCTTCTTCAATTGCGGGTGTGACGAACTTGTCTCATCATGGGCGATAACGAGTGACAAATGCGCGCTGTCTGCCCCGTTTGCGTGCATATATCAGGAGAAGCTTCTGTCGACCGCGGTTAACAATCCGTGCGAGTTGACTAGTCAGATCGTTCGCAGCGACGCTTTAAAGCGAGTGATGCGGCTGGTTGAACAGGTGGCGTGCCATCCGGCGGCAGTATTGATCGTCGGCGAAACAGGCACAGGCAAGGAAATGATTGCCCGCTCCATCCATAGCCATTCGCTCCGCTGTAACAAGGCGTGGGTCGACGTGAATTGCGCCGCCATGCCTGAGCATCTGGTTGAAAGCGAACTCTTTGGGTATGAGAAAGGCGCGTTCAGCGGCGCCGATACGCAAAAAATCGGCTATTTTGAAATGGCCGAGGGTGGCACCCTCTTCCTGGATGAAATCGGAGATCTTGATCCCAAAGTCCAGGTCAAGTTGCTGCGCGTGCTCGATGGCGTACCCTATTACCGTCTGGGTGGAAGTAAAAAAGTCAGCGTAAATGTCCGCGTGGTGGCGGCCACCAATCAGAATCTGGAAGAGTTGGTCCGGGCCGGCCGTTTCCGCAATGATCTTTATCATCGGCTGGCGGAATTCAAGCTAGAAATACCGCCGCTGCGCGAAAGACCTGAGGACCTGCTGGCGATCGCCGAGCAAATACTCCAGCAGCATTACCCGAATTCTCGCTTTTCAAACGACGCCGTTACGGCCCTGCTCACGCATGAATGGCCCGGCAACGTGCGCGAACTTCGCAATGCAATCTTTCGTGCGATTATGCTCGCTAAGAATGCTTCAGTGGAAATCACCAGCATAGATTTAAAGTTGAACCGAGAAAGCATGCCAAGCCAGGGCAAAAATCCCTTGAACCGTGATCTTGATCAAGTGGAGAAGCAGATTGTATTTGACATGTTGGATCGCTGCGGCGGCAACCAAGGTAAAGCAGCCGAAGCCTTGGGCATTTCTCGCCGCACGCTTCTGCGCAAGCTCAAAACATATCGGGAGAACGAAAGCGAAACTGCTGTCGGCACCCTGTGCGCGGAACAGCAACGTTATTACCGCAAGCAAACCAGTGCTTCCGTTGAGCTGCAGCACGGCAAAGAATCAATGGAAGCCAACCTACTGAATATCAGCCTTGGCGGCGCCGCGGTCTCCATCCATAAAATCCTCGGTCAAAGCGAGCCGGTAACGATTCGTTTTACCGTACCGGAAAGCGAAGTCCAGGCTGAACTGCACGGTCGGATCGCGTGGGCAAACAAAGAAGGGCACCACGGGATTCAATTCACCGAAATGCCTGCCGACATTCGCAGCCACCTGCAACGCTGGTTCCAGTCAGAAATGAAGAAAGACGGATGGCGCGAAGAGCTTGTCGGCTGATCACTTATCCTCACATTTTCAGAATTTTGAAAAGTCCGGCTTGCGCCGCTGCATGAACGCCATCATGGCTTCCCTTGCTTCCGGACCTTGCAAGAGAGCAGCAAATTGTTCCGTCTCCTTCGCCATTGCATCGGCAATCGCACTGGCCGATCCGCGTTTCAACAATGCTTTTGTGATGCGCAATGCTGTGGGCGGTTTTTCCGCAAGCAGTTGAGCCTTCGCCATCGCCGTATTGAGCAGATCTTTGCCAGCGACCACCGTATTCACGATTCCCACATCTTGTGCCGCATCCGCTGTGAACGGCTCGCCAAAGTACAAAAGATCTGCTGCCTTGCGATGCCCCATGAGTGCAGGCAAAAGCGCGCTGGAACCCGCTTCAGGACAGAGCCCTAAGTTGACAAAAGGAAGTTGAAAGCGCGCGTCCGAAGCGGCGTACACAAGATCGCAATGCAACAACATGGTTGTGCCAATGCCCACAGCTACGCCTCCCACGGCTGCGATCACAGGCTTTTGTGCGGCTGCCAGCGTTTGCAAGTACAAGATGGCCGGACTTGTCTCTCCCGGCTTTGCATTTGCAAAGTCCATCAGATCATTCCCCGCAGTAAAACAGACTTCCGTTCCTGTGATCAGGACCACACGCACGTTTGAATCAGCGTCAGCTTGCTTGAGTGCTTCAATCATGCCCAGGTACATGCCGCGGGTCAAAGCGTTCTTCTTTTCCGGCCGGTCCAGCCGCAGTGTGAGGATCCTATCCTCTACCGTGACAACAATGTGCTCCGCCATGCCAAGCTCCTGGCGATCTGATTTGATTGCTATTTATGGACGGTGACAGGATACGCTAAGAAGTGTGCTTCGCGCCTTTAGGACGATCACAGAAGGGAAAACTACAGGGTTGCGACCGAGAATCTCTCTCATCGGCGCGGCTACGTG
>DASXIL010000365.1:0-7887 GCA_036497985.1 Candidatus Angelobacter sp.
ATCAAGCGTGACGATCACGATCCAATGAACTATCGCGATGGCATGCGAATGGGGCGTGCGACCATCTGTGTTGTGCGCCCAGCGCGTGCCTCGACAAAAGGATCGTCTTACAAACGGCAAACATTGGCGCAACATCAGCCCTGAGAAAGACCAGACGGTATAATGCGCGCCTACTGCACCGTAAGATTCACTGTGCTGGTTGCTGTACCGCCTCCACTGGAGCTGGTGGCCGTTACGACTACTGCAGAAGTTCCAGCCGGCGTGCCGAGTCCCTTTGGTCCGGGAGTCGGTGTCGGGCTCGGGGCTGGTGGATTGTTGCTTACGCCGCAACCCACCAGCAGCAGCAAAGCTAAGCCCGCTGAGGCCGTCGCCAGCCGCATCTTTGAATTCTTTGATCGAAGCAGTGCAAACGCGAGCGCAGTGAGTCCCACCAGGCCGAGCAGCAAAGTAAATTGCGGTGGCACGCTATTCGGCTGCGGAATAGCGGTTGACCGCACGGTGGTAGCGATGGTCAGCGTCACCGGAGTGGCGCCTGCCGCCGTCACAGAAGGTGGATTGAAGCTGCAAGTGCTTGCGGCGGGCAGGCCGCTGCAGGCAAAAGTTACCGCGCCCAGGCTTCCGTTGTAATTCACGTTGAGCGTTGTGCTCGTTGTGTTGCCGGCCGCCACTGTAAGGTTCGCCGTCTGTGCGGCCATCAATAGCGCTGCGTCAATCTGTGTTACATCGCTGGCGGAATCGTTTGCAGTGTTGGACTCAGCTCCTCCGGAAACGGTGGCCGTATTAGTCACGGACGATGGCGCATTGGCCGCAACGTTCACCGTGAGCGTGATCGGCTCAAAGCTTGTTCCGGCAAACAGCACATCGCCGCGCGTGCATTGCAGCGGCGAGAGAGTGCAATTCCAGTTTGTCCCGCTGAAATCCGTCGCTGTGAGTCCAGCCGGCAAATTGTCGTTAACCGTGATCAAGGCTGAAGTATCTGCGCCGCCGATATTAGAAACTGTGATCGTGTATGTAGCGCCGGTCTGGGGACGAACAAAATTTCCCGTGTGAGATTTCGTGATCGTCAGATCAGGCACAACTACGCTGACGGTTGCCGTGGCCGTGCCGCCGGTCCCGCCCTCAACTGAGGTCACAGCGCCCGTAGTGTTTACCTGGTCGCCGGCTGCGGTGGCCAGCACATCAATGGAAAGCGTGCAGCTGCTGTTGGCCAGAATCACGGTGCCCACCAGGCTGATATTCGTCGGCGTAAGCGTAACCACGCTAGTGTCGCAAGTGCCGCCCAGGCTGTCCGGGTTGGCGATGAGCAGTCCCGCGGGCATATCGTCACTGAAGCTCACGCCCGTAAGGTCCGTGGCCGGATTCGGATTGGTGAGCGTAAACGTCAGCGTCACGCTGCCGTTCAATCCCACTGTAGCGGCGCTGAATGATTTAGCGATTGTGGGCGGAGATTGCGCCTGCGCCAGGCCCGTCCAGGTGAATGCGGTTAGCAGGATTGCAAAGATCGTTTTTGTCGTGCGGCTCACCGGCATCATTGCGTCACGCCCTTTGCCTGAGAATTGTCGAGGATCGTGTAGTCGGCAGGCAGCTGAAACAAGTTGGGATCTGGTTCGCCCGGCGTAATGTTTGTGAGCTTGGTCGTTTGACTAGAAGACTGCGGCTTTTGCCGGGTTACCAGCAAGTCCACTTTTAATTCTTTTGAAAACCAAGACTCTGTCACAACGGTCGGCAATCCGCCTTTTGCAGCACTTGCTGCGGAAGCGCCCGCACGAGTTCCGGTTACGGCAAATCCTTCCATCATCATGCTGCCCAGGTCGTCAGATCCCGGAGGAGTTAACTGCCGAATCCTTGCCCGTCCGGCCTGCGTAGCAGCTGCCAGACTCACCTTGTTGGCAATTACCGCAGCCGCAGCAGGCAGATGAAACACTGTGGCGCTCTTCGCCGTTGCATCCAGAACAATGCTGGTCCGCTGCATGGGATCGACAATCGTCACAAAGCGCCGCGCTACAACTCCGGCCACGGAGCTTTGCAGTTCGGTCTCTGATCGCGTTCGGCCTGTTGAATCGCGAAACATCTTGCCATGGGTTTCTCGCGTGACCGGCGTGCCGTCAGCCAGGACCTGAGTGGATTGACTGACTACATCAGCAGAGAACGGAGCGTCTGCCACCGAACGCAGGTTGATGCCGCTCGACAAAGTGCTGGCGGAATATTCCGCTTGTCTCCCGCTAGTTTGGCTTACTGAAATTGAACAGAGCGCAAGGGTGGAAATGAGCGTTATGCAGGCAGTTTTCATATTTTTCCGGAAGATAGCAACGAGTGTAGCAGCTCACGATCAGAGCGCAATTAGGGAAAAGAATTAGATCGACACTTTTTAGTAACTTTCTGAAGAGACCCAAGACCGGCCTGGACGGTCATCTGAAACCCAACGGAAACAGCGGCATCTTCTTCCCATGTTTCTAGAACTTATTTCACACATGAAAAATGTTGAACATAGCAAAAAGCCCTTGCCTCAGAAGCAGGGGCTTTATTTTGAAAACTTAAAAAATTATGCGCCGCGGCCAACGCCCATGTACTCAAAGCCCAGGGCTTTCATACGCGGACCGTCGAGCAGGTTCTTTGTATCCACCACCACTGGGTTGCGAATGATCCGGCGAATGCGGTCGAAATCCAGCGTGCGGAATTCCGGCCAGCCGGTGCCCAGCACCAACGCGTCTGCGCCTTCCGCCACGGAATAAGCTGAATCACAATAGCGCACGTTGCCCGTCAGTTCCTGCTGTGCGTCCGGCATTGCAATGGGATCATAGGCCTTCACGTGCGCGCCGCTTTCCATCAGGCTGCGGGCCAGTCGAATAGAACCCGAGCTGACAACCGAGTTCGTATTCGGCTTAAACGCCAGTCCCAGCAGGCCAACTTGCTTGCCTTCCACCGAGCCCATGGCGCTGTTGATCTTTTTCATGATGCGTCCGCAGAATTCCTGGTTCACTTCACGCGCCGCGCTCAGGATCTTGAGTGACACGCCTGAACCGGCGGCCAGATTGGCCAGTGAGTCCATGTCGGATTCAGTAAAGCTTCCGCCCAGCGAACCGGGTTGCAACGATCGCGGCGCGATCCGCTTATCCAATCCAAGCGCTAGAGATAGATCAACGGCATCGGCGTTGATGCGTTCGCACAAACTTGAAAGTTCATTGATAAATGAAACCTTTGTCGCCAGGAATGCCGTAGAAGCTTCCCGCACCAGCTCTGCTGTCTGATGGCTGGTTACAATTACCGGCACGCCACGCATCACCAGCGGACGATACAAAGCTTTCAGCGAAGTTACAGCCGCGTTTGACGTGGTTCCCAGAACGATTCTGTCCGGCCAGTTAAAGTCTTCCACCGCGCAGCCTTCAGAAAGGAACAGCGGATGGGACACCACCGTGATGTTCTTTCCGGAAGCTTTCAGGCGTTCTTCAATCCTATGCGCCGTGCCCACTGGTACAGGTGTTACCAGGACCAGAATCTGGCCGTGGTCGCAATAATTGGCAATCTCCATTGAGATTGCTTCCATGTCACGGTTGGCGTCTTCCGCCAGGTAAATGATCTCGGCGCGCTGCACCATTGACTGCAAATGCGTGGAATACATGAGCCGCCCGGAACGAACGCCACGGCGGACAATGTCACTTAAATTCTTTTCATGGAAAGGCAAAATGCCGCTGGCAAGCAAAGTGGTATTGACGGAGTCGCTGCCGTACGCTGTCACGGGCACGCCAAAATCGGCAAGGCACGCAGCTACTACAGTTCCCAGATATCCACAACCGTAGACACCGATCTGCATAAACTCTCCTGGAGAAAAACTAGAGCATCGGCGACTCGGGGGAAGTTTTGAGGGTTCGCCAACTGGTCTTTATTTTTATGTTGCCGTACTGACTAACTCAAGCAGTTGTGATTAGAAGCTTTTACTTAGTACACTGCAAGATGGTATTAGGACATGTACCAAGCACAAAGGCCATGCCCCACCCGATGTTTAAAGGGTTTTCTCGTTCCCTGTCAAAACTCCATCCTGCACAAATCCCAGTGCAAAAACTAAGGCCCGTTGACAAATTCTCATCTCAGATTCTGGTTCAATCCATCTTGATTTCGATCTTATGTCCATCCGGATCGCGTACCCATATGGAAAGCCCCTTGCCTTTCGATCCCATGTTGACCTCAGCCGGAGAGGGATCCATCCCTTTGCGCTTGAATGTGGCGATTACGTCATAAATGCTTGATCCTGTGGCAGATAGGCAGATATGCTCCTCGCTCAGGTTGGCCGTCGGGGCCGGGTTTATGGGGGAAGCTTCAAACAAATCGATCAGCGATTCCCCAGCCCTGAGCGTCACCACGTTGTAACCGGCCTTGGCCTTGCCTTCGTATTCCAGGGCCATGCCCAGCTTCTCCATATAAAAGGTCTTCATGGCAGTGAGCTTTTTGGTTACCAGCGCAATGTGATCGACGCCTTTATAAGTGAACACAGCCTAGTATTCTGCTGCCTGGCTTCTGCCCGCTCAAGGACATTCTTCAAGCCGGTACCATCCTGCGCACCATTGACTTCTGGTGCCTGCTGGCCGTTCCTACCTCATCCGGCAGTGATTCGCGGTCTCTCCATCCAACCTAAATATCGTATTTTCTGGCATTTACCAGTTGATCTCCGTTTTACCCGCAGTTGAGTACCGGTGCATTGCCGGTTGATTCCGCTCTGGAGCATTGTGCCGTCATAGCAAGCGACCAACAGCGGGGCCTGACGGAAAAGCGGCCTAGCGGAAAAGCTCCAGTTCCTTCCAAAAGCTTTCTTCCAGACCTCGCCCGGGGTCGCAGGCGAAATCGATCTACCGATCTTTGGTCTATCAATCTTTGGAGGTGATTTTCAAAATGCTCAACCATCGGCCATCCACCCAAACCATCCCGGATACTAATTTGATTAAGCCCAGTTTTCGTGAAGCCCGGCGAATCCAGCAAAGTTTTCTTGCCAACATGGAAAAACGTACCCTGATCTGGCTTGCTGCCCGAACGCCTGCCTGGATCAACTCTGACCATCTGACCCTGCTTGGACTGCTTTCCATGGCGGCGGGCGGCGCGGCTTATTGGTGGTCGGCTGGCAACCGCTTTGGCTTGGTTGTGGTTGTGCTCTGCCTGGCCCTCAACTGGCTGGGCGATTCACTGGATGGAACGCTGGCTCGCTTTCGTGATCACTCGCGCCCTCGCTATGGCTTTTATGTCGATCACATTGTTGACGCCTTCAGCGCATTCTTTCTTCTCGGCGGCCTCGCGCTTTCCGGATACATGTCCCCTGCGGTCGCGCTTGGCTTGCTCATTGCTTATCTGATGTTGTCGGTCGAGATCTATCTCGCGACCTATGCGCTTGGCGACTTCAAAATTTCTTACTACAAAATGGGGCCCACGGAATTGCGCATCCTGCTTTCCATCGGCAACCTTGTTGCGTTATGGAAGTCTACGGTGCATCTTTTCGGCCGCGCTCACCGGCTTTTCGATGTCGCTGGAACTCTTGGCATTTCCGGCATGATGCTGATTATGGTGATATCGGCCGTCCGCAACACCATGCGCTTGTACCGTGAAGAGCCAATACCGATCGGCAAGCCGCTGCCATCTCAGAAACAACTTCCGCTGGGATTCAAGAAAGCGGATCCAGCGCGCGGGGCATCGTTTTGATCTTCAATGATCGGGGTCTATCATCGGGGTTTGCTTCAAATTCCGGCGATTTTGGCAAACTCTGGCAAGCTCTCCTTCGTGGCCTTTGTGGTTCAAGTTTTTGGGTTCCGGTTCCGGCGATTACGCGCGATGTCGGCGATCACAGCGATAGGTAAGGTTTTGCCTTTCCCGATCACCGGATCGTCCGATCTCCGCTCCCCCACCCAGCCTTTTTTTACTTTTTGTTGCAAACAAACGTATTTGTGCAAATCGATGCTTGGGTGGCCCTTGCGTGGCCCTTGGGAGACGCCTGGGTGACGCTTGCGTGACCCAATCCCAATCCCAAACCCAATCCCAAGTCGGCAGAGGGTCGCAATGCCTCTCCAAGTACCAACCACCAAGAACCAAGTGCCGGCCTCTGGCTAAATTCCTGTTGCTAATTGCTAGCTGCTAAGTTTTCAAATATCTTGCGCACATCGGCGCTGGCATACTTTAGCCAACGGCATTTGGAAATTCAATCGCGAACTAGGACATCTTGACAACGCCATCCTGCGGAACAATTAAGTTTTTCGCGTTGTGCTTTGGCTGATCGCTTTGGTATAGCTCTTGGCTACCGTCGGTGGTGTGTCCGGCTCGCCCCGGCGGCGGGGCTTCCACTGGCGATTGGAATCGCTGAGCTTCAAGAGCTCTAGTACCGATCAAAGAATCGTTGCAGTTCTCCTATGTATCCTCGGGCTTCTGCCAGCAAATGTTCCATCGCAATCTGGTCGCGCCGAATATACGCCGGTCTGGAGCATGAAAGTACCAAGCCATACCAGAACGCCTAATAGATATCCCATAGGCGAAGCATATTTAACGAGCACGTTGTACTTTGTTCCAAATTCTGAGCGCAGAGTGAAGGCCAGCAGTCCTGCTATGGCGGGGAAGCCGAATCCAGCAACAATGCCAAAAGAATAGCTGCGCCACCGTATACCGAGAAGTAACGCTGACGCAAAGAAGAGACAGAAGAGGATCGTATCTACCCAGTTGGCGAGCGTGGCAAAAGACAAGATAGCCCCGAGGGGAGGAATCGCTTGGACGGGAGGTTTCAAAATGGCACGCCAAATCTGGACAGAGGCAGCGATGATTACAGTCCCCGAGAATACAAGCCGGAACCACCGGAGCTGATAGAAATCCAAGAATACTTTGCGGAAGACCTCATACAGGGCCAGAAGAGTCAGCACGGCATAGAGCGCCTCAGTGGCCCAAAAAACCGTGAAGAATGTCGCATAATTACCGCTCACAGACAGCCGGATCAACGGCACGAGTACTGAAAGAGACAGATAGGCAAAGAAGAAAGGAAATTCGTGGTGGAGCTTTCGCCGCGCGATAATCGCTGCAACCCAGGCTGTCAGGGCGGTTCCGATCAGCACCAATCCTATGTCACGCGACTGCATATATATTTTGAATGACGAGCCAGCTTAACTCAACCCCTCACCGATAACAACTACTTCGCAAGGCCGAGGATAGCAAAGCGGCGTGGGTGTATCGTTTCTTAAGGGGACCACTTGCGCCGTCCGCCAGCACCGTCGCGCCGGAAGCCAGCCTTAAAATGTCACCAGGATGATACGCACAATCGTCTTCTTCATTTTCTTTTAAGCTCCTCTTCATCGGCTTAAGCCGCTGAGGTTTTCTCAGGGGGTTACGGTAACCTTGAAACTGGTCTAGAGGCGTTTCGCAATCCTCCGGCCTTGCCATTCCCTTTGGCCTGGAAAGCGTCCGCTGTCGCGCCTCCCGGGTTTGCATCGGATGTCTTCGCGCCGCTCAATCCTTCGGCAATGGAACCGCGGCAGCAAATGCCATGGGACGAGCGCCTTCGCCCTTATGTCTCTCGTCCAAATGTGACTTGAACTCGGCGTTGACTTTGTCGTTTCTCTGCTTCGTGGTGAGTTTGCCGCGAGCGGAGAATCCCTGTCTGCAGTCCGAACATCGCCACGCGACGGGATTGCCATCGATTTTTTCTGTAACAACTAATTGGGCCATGTAAGTCAGCATCTCACAATTCGCTGTCTGGCAATACTGTAAGAGAGAACAGCCTGCCGAGTGCCAATCTTATCCTCTTGGTGATTTGAGCATCAAAAAAAATCTCTGTCTGTTTGGTGCCAAACAGACGCGGGGGGAGGGTAATATGTATTCTGCTGGATAAGATAGGCGGCTCATGCCCAGCACCGTCGTTCTCATGATAGG
>DASXIL010000366.1:0-5944 GCA_036497985.1 Candidatus Angelobacter sp.
CGGGGCAGGACATACCACAGGGCGCGAGTGGGTGAGACGCTGAAGGAAGAGATCGGCGTGATTATTGAAGGTGAGCTGGGTGATCCGCGTATTGCCTTGTGCACCGTAACGGAAATCGCCCTGGCTCCGGACGGAAAAAGCGCGCGGGTTTACATAGAGGTGGCGGGCGACGAGCGCGAGCAGGAGCAGACCATCAAGGCCATCAACGCGGCCAAGGGGTATATCAAGCGCGAGCTGCTGGTCCAGTTGGGCGTGCGCCACGTGCCGGAGCTGAATTTCCTGCTGGATAAGTCGCAGGAGTATGGATCGAGGATCGACGATTTGCTGGGCCGAATCAAGAAGCGCAAGAAGAAATAGGGACGATGGACGATCTCGCACAGGTCTTACAGGAGATTCAACAGCGTAGGCGTTTTCTGGTTACCTCGCACGCGCGGCCCGATGGTGACGCCATTGGGTCAACGCTGGCGCTTGCCCAGATCTTGCGCAAGATGGGCAAGAACGCCGATGTTGTCCTGGCCGATCCCGTGCCTGTCATTTACCAGCCGCTGCCGCATTCGGAGACCATTGCTCACTCTTCACAGATACAGGGCGATTATGACGCCGCTATCATCCTGGAGTGTGACAGCGTGCAGCGCACCCGTCTGCAAGGGCTGGAAGAGCAATTTCTGATCAGTATCGATCACCACATCAGTGCCAAGCCGTTTGCCAATGTCAATTGGATTGATCCCGGGGCTGTGGCCACGGCAGAACTGATCTTCCGTCTGGCCCAGGCCGCGCAGGTCAAGCTCACGCCGGAGATTGCGACCTGCCTTTACACCGCCGTGCTTACTGACACCGGCTCGTTTTGTTATGCCCCGACAAACGCCTGTACCTTTGAGCTGGCCAAATACTTGGTGGAGCATGGAGCCGATCCCAGCACGATTGCCCACAACGTCTATTTTTCCGCTCCCATGGCCAAGATGTGCCTGCTGGGCGCTGCGCTCTCAACGCTCCAGCGCGATGGCGCGGTTACATGGATGTCCGTTACCCGGCAGGACATGGAGCGCTTCGGCGCGCTCGACGAAGATTGCGAAGGCCTGGTCAATTACGCGCTTGGCATCTCAGGCGTTGAAGTGGCTATTTTCTTTCGCGAAGTGGCGCATGAGCGCGTCCGCGTCAGCATCCGCAGCAAGGGCGCGGTGAACGTGGCTGAAATCGCGCAGAAGTTTGGCGGCGGCGGCCATGAGTGCGCCGGAGGCTTCTCCACCCAAGGCCCAGTCCAGGCCGCGGCAGAACGCGTTCTGGCGGAACTCCGCGACAAAGTACCTCAGAGCGGTATTTAGTTTTTAGTACTTAGTATTTGGTCCCAGGCACGCGACTGGCGCCGCTTAGTGCATCAGTCTTCCATAGAAAGCTAAATACCAAGTACTAATTACTGATTGCTGCCATTCATGACTGACCGCAACAAATTGCTGGCCACGCAGCTCGCGCTTGTGTTGGGCGCGTGCTACTTCTTTTTCTTTTTTGGACTAGGCGCGTTCGGGCTGACCGGCGCGGACGAGCCGCGTTATGCGCAGATTGCCCGAGAAATGCTGGCCCGGCACGATTGGATTGTGCCCACCCTGAACGGCTCTCCCTGGCTGGAAAAGCCGGCCCTGCTGTACTGGAAGATGATGAATAGCTACGCCATCTTCGGCGTGAGCGATTGGGCCGCGCGCATTCCGGCGGCATTCCACGCTACTGCGGTGGTCTTTGGGATATTTTTCTTCATGCGGCGTTTTCGCTTTGGCAGCGAGTTGGATGCCGCCATGATTGCCGCGTCTTCTGCCGGCATGATCGGGTTTGGCCGCGGTGCTTCTACTGACATGCTGGTTTCCGCGCCGTTTGCCCTGGCCATGATGTGCTGGTGGACTTGGCATCAGACAAGCAAAAAGCTCTGGCTGGTAATCTTTTACGGACTGTTAGGCGTAGGCGCTTTGGCTAAAGGGCCGGTTGCTCCAGCGCTGGCCGTTCTCGTAGTGGGCGCGTATGCGGTGTTGCGGCGCGATGGCAGGATTTTTCTTCGCAGCCTTTCGGTCATCGGCTTTCTCTTGTTTGCCGCCATCGTTCTCCCCTGGTATCTGGCGGTGCAGCACAAAGTTCCTCAGTTCTTCCGCGTCTTCTTTATTGAGCACAATCTGGAGCGCTTTGGCACCAATCTTTATCAGCATTCCCAGCCGTTCTGGTATTACATTCCGGTTTTTCTGCTGGCTGCCATTCCCTGGACGTTGTTTGCTGTGCCAGCGTTGATAGATGCCGGAAAAAATGGGTGGAAACGCTGGCGTGCAAATCCTGAGCCAATGACAATCGACGCTGATACGCAAGCGGATGACGGTCTGCCGAGCTTTCTGTTTATCTGGATCGTCGCGCCAATCGTGTTCTTCAGCATCTCCCGCGCCAAGCTGCCCGGATACATCTTGCCCGCGATTCCCGCGGCCGCCCTGCTCACAGCAGATTATGTGCACCGTCTCAAGACCATCCCCCGATTGCTGACATCTTTCCACGCTTTGCTTTGTGCTGTCCTGATGGTGGGAGCGCTGATGGCCCCATTCGCCATGGCCAAGCAAGCTCCGCCGTCGGCCTTGCAAATCGGGATGACCGTAACCGGCGCGCTCATTGCTGTGATGGTCCTGCTGATGGTCCGGCGCGAAGGCGCTCGCGTTCTGCATTTCGTCACTCTGGTTCCCACCATTCTTGCAGTAGCTTTTTTGCTCAGGCCTGCGGCAGCGACAATCGATCGCACACAATCGGCGCGGCCCATCAACCAGCGGCTGGCGGAGCTTGGCGTGGACGCCAACGAGACGGTCGCCAGCTTCAACGTAAAGCGGCAAGTGGCTTACGGGCTGGATTTTTACCGCAATCAGCCGATCAGCCATTATGAGCAGGAAGGCCCTCTAGATCTGCCTTCCGGCATCCCTTCCGGCAAGCACGTTGTGGTGGCCAAAGAGGGAAGTCTTGGAGCGGTGCAGGCTGTGGCAGGCGATAGGGAAGTGAAATCCATTGGAACCTACCCTGCGCAACATCTGGAGTTTTTTCAGGTAAGTGCGGCAAAGTAAGCGCTGGCAAGTGACGCTGCTGGTTCCTACTGACTTGGTTCCATTATAGATACAGGCTTTGATTAATTCCCGGACCAAAGCTAGACTCTTAGCTCGCCGCCAGTTAGGCTAATTGCTGGGCGGTAAGGGAACGTTTTCATGGGCCTTCATACCCCTATCGAGACACACCGGGCACACCCATTTGGCGTGGAGATTCTGGACTTAAGGCACTTCAGCTCCCACAACCTGCGTCCATTACTGGAGCGGGAAACCCTTTTGTGGGCGCAGATGATGTCATGGGACTACCGGCCCTCCGCCGAGATGATTCTCCGCTATATCGACTCCAAAATCCTGCCCGGATACGCCGCCGTGGAAGATGGCCATATTGGCGGCTACGCATTTTTTGTTTATGAAGGCAGCAAGGGCGTGATCGGCGATCTCTATGCCGATGATTCGATCCGCATCCCTGGCGATACGGTAGAAAACCGGCTGGCGGTACACGTGATCAGCACCTTGCAGCAATCGCCCGGGATACAGCGCATTGAAGCGCAGCTTCTGCCGCATGAATCCGGCGTGCTCAGCGAGCCGTTTCTGGCGGAAGGGTTCCGGCAATATCCGCGATTATTTATGACGCTGCCGCTAAGAAACGGCCAGCGGCCGGAAATTGCGTCCATGCCGGACATTGAATTTCGCCGCTGGGGAGAGCAGGACTTTCAGCCCGGCGCGGCGGTGATCACCACGGCATATCGCGGCCACATTGACTCAGAAATCAACGACCAATATCGCAGCCTGAACGGTTCACTGCGCTTCCTCAACAATATTGTCCGCTTTCCTGGTTGCGGCATGTTTGACGCACATGCCTCGTTCGTGGCGCTGCACAAGCCCACGCGGTCAATTGCCGGCTTGTTGCTTTGCTCGCGCGTGCGCGAGGATGTTGGTCACGTGACGCAGGTTTGCGTCTTGCCGGAGCTTCGCGGCCGCAGGATTGGCGAATCGTTGCTCGGGCTCTGTACGCAAGAGTTGCGCTCTAGGAACTTCCTAGGCCTAAGCCTTACCGTAACTGAAGCCAATAGCAAGGCCGTAGAGCTTTACCGCCGTCTAGGCTTTGAAACACGCCGCCGCTTTGACGCCTTTGTGTGGGAAGGGTAAAGAACCTTTGCCGCAGATTTACGCTGATGAACGCTGATAGGAAAATCAGCCACGAATTTCGCGAATAAACACGAATCGAAGTGGATTTAAAAATAGCTGCGCATGCACGGCCCCATGAGAATCATTTTTAATATGATTCGCGGTCTTCGCGTTGGTTCGCGGCTAACTTTCTGCTTCTGCCTGATATTTCTTCTCGCCTGATCTGCGCTCGTCCGCGCAATAGCGGCGAAATTCTAGTTCCTGGTAACGCTGCGTGACGATTTAAACGTCGCGCCGGAAGAGTCCCAACACTGAATCACAATCTGATGTGTGCCCACGGTAATCGGCAGGGTCGTGTCTGCCGTAGCCGTTGACGATTTGAACTTGAGCACGCCATCCAGATAAACCTGCGTCGCCACAACTGGGTAGCCGGAGGAAGCCGTTCCCGTTGCTCGGACAGAAGTTGAGGTGGTCGAAGTAAACGTGGGGCTGGTAATGGTGACAAATTGCGGCTTTACTACAACAGTCGCAATGGTGCTGGAGGAAGCGCCCATATTGTCGGTCACCGTCGCTTTTACCGTATAGGTGCCGACAGCTTTGTACTGATGCGACGCGCTGACCGCCGTGGCCGACGATCCATCGCCAAAGGCGATGACCGTGCCGGCAATGGTGCCGTCAGGATCAGTTGAATTTGCGGCGGAAGCGCTGATTGATCCCCCGACCAGAGTCGATCCGGAAGTGAGTGTCAGAGCCGCAACCGGCGGCTTGTTAATGGTAACGGCAAGCTGCTTATAAAAATTCCTTCCGGCATTGTCCCAGCCCTTTACTAGCAGCGTGTGAGGACCGCTGGCGACTGAAATTGTGGCATCAAGATTCGCGGAGTTCACCGAATAAACCATCGCTCCGTCCACATAGATCTGCATGGCAATGACGGGCGAGCCTGAGAATCCGCCGGCAACAACGTGGACCTGGGAGGCGAGGAAGTCGCCATCAGCGGGGCTGCTCACGATGACTTCCGGAGCTTTTACCGTGACGCTGGTGCTGGCCGTGGACGAAGCGCCCAAATTATCGGTGACCTTGGCTGTGATCGTATAAATGCCGGCTGCAGAAAACGTGTGTGACGCGGTAAGCGCGCTGGCCGACGTGCCATCACCAAACGTGATGACGGAGCTTGCAATGGTTCCGTCGGGATCAGAAGAACCGGCGGAGCTTACGCTGATTGTAGCGGGCGCGTAAGCCGAACTGGGAGTCGCTGAAATCACGGCGACCGGAGGCTGGTTGGCGCTGCTGGAAACCACAATCGCTGCTGATTTGCTGGCTGTAGCTCCCAGATTGTCCGTAACCGTCCCAGTAATCGTGTATGTTCCCGCGGTGCTGTAAGTATGGGAAGCACTGGAGCCGTTAACGGTCGCGCTGCCATCGCCAAAATTGATCGTACTGGACACAATCGTTCCGTCCGGATCAGTTGAGCCCCCTGTAGAGGCCGTGATGCTGGCAGGCGTGGCTATGGAACCGGTAACAGAGCTCTTCGTCAATGAGTTGGTTATGCTCAGCGACGCCGTAGGCGGCTGATTTGGAACTGTGAGCTGCACGCCGCTGGACATCTTGTTCGTAACTGTAGCCTTGCCAATGGCTTTGACAAAGATGATGTAGTTTCCGGCATTCAGGCTGAGAGTGGCCAGATCAAGCGAACTGGCAGTCGTCGGGAGATCAGCCAGCCACATGAGATTCGCGCCGTCCTGGGAAGCGAACACCATGAAATG
>DASXIL010000367.1:0-1860 GCA_036497985.1 Candidatus Angelobacter sp.
TCTTTCTGCAATCCGAGATGCGTTCGGTCTTCGTGGTAGTAGCGCACGTATTCTGCAAGAAGTCGTTTTACGTGACGCTCATTCAAAGCGATCACATGGTTAAGCAGATCGCGTCGGCAACTTCCAACCCAGCGCTCGGCCACTCCATTTTGCCAGGGACTCTTAAAGGAAGTTCTGACAGATGCCACATCAAAAGAACCAACTGCTGAAAGCACTCGGCATCCAAACTTCGCGTCACGATCAAAGATCAGATGCTTCAGTGAATGCTGGTAAGGAAAGGCGTCTCGCAGCTGCTGTGCAATCCACAAACTACTCGGATGCTTGGTGACGTTGAAGTGCAAGATGCGCCGACGATCATGAGCGATCACGAAGAAGCAATACAGCACACTGAACGTTAGGGTCGGAACGGTGAAGAAGTCCATCGCCGCAATCGCTTCCCGATGGTTGCAAAGAAATGCTGTCCAAATCCTGCTTGCGTCTGGCTTCCTGGGGGCGCGCCGGACCCAGCGCGAGACGGTTCGCTCCGACAATTCAAATCCAAGTTTTAGCAGTTCGCCGTGAACGCGAGGCGCACCCCAGGTGGGGTTCTCAGCCACCATCCGGAAAATCAGTTCGCGCAGTTCCCTGCTGATGCACTTGCGACCGCAACCGGTGCTGTGCCGCGAACGCCAGTCCCAATATTTGCGAAATCCTGCTCGGTGCCAGCGCACCACGGTGTTGGGAGTGACCAGCACGAGGCACGATTGCCACTCCGACCAAATCTTTTTCAGAGCAATCCAAAAGAGCTTATCGGGCCACACCAACTTAGGGCGCTGCCTGCGCTGTTTGAAAACGGCAAGTTGCTGGCGAAGAGCCAGATTTTCTAGCAAAAGATCTTGGCGAGAACGAACGCAACGGCGGAACGACCCGATAAGAAGCCTCAGCAGGCGGAACATGAGCCAGATTTATAGCAGATCAACAAATTGGTGGACCAAGGCAAGTTGTTGAAATCAGACTGGATTGGAATTTTGGCGAGGAACAACCGGACCCGCGCCACCTCGTCCGCCTTATCGGGCACACCGACACGGACTGACAGCGGGAGAAATTGTTACCTCGACTCCAGTCTTGAGTGGGCTACATCATGAATACAGGCTGGATCATGCAGCCGCATAATGAATGGATTTTTTGCGGAGCACAGGGTAAGGCGTGTCTCGTCAACAGCTTAGGAGAGCGCTGCTCTGACTCTTAATCAGTAGATTTCTGAGTAGTTCTGTCAAGCCCATTCAAGTGGTTTTTCCACAATGGAACAAATGTTGTTCACCGGTCTTCCACTGCTTTTGCACTATGCGATGGCCGGAGAAAGCGTCTTAAGCAGAGGCGAGTTTCTCTTGGCTAAGGCAGCCAGATACACTCGTTCATCGTAGGCCTCACGCTTCTTCCAGCAACGGAACAGGATGCGAATCCATTTAAAGGCCAATGCGCGCACCGCAGCATGATGCGCGTTGCCGCGGGCACGCTGTTGCTGATAATAGGCGCGCGCCCAGGCCGAGTAGGCGATTGAATGGCCGGCCCACTCGTGAAAGGTCTGCCGCAGAAACTTGGGACAGGCAAAGCGGACATGGATCCATTCCTGTTTCCCACTGCTTTCCTTGACTGGGGCGATTCCTGCCGCCGTCTGCAACTGGCTGGCATTTTCCCAGCGGTCGCGCTGTGTGCCAAAGGCGGCCAGGAGCCTCGGCGCCAGCGCCGCCCCCGCTCCTGGCAAGGAATCAAAAATGAAAAAATCGGGATGCGCAGCCGCCGCCTCCTCGATCTGCCGGTCCAAGGCCTGAACCGCTTGGCGGAGAACCTGAATCAGGCGCACGGCCACTTTCACCCCGG
>DASXIL010000368.1:0-2322 GCA_036497985.1 Candidatus Angelobacter sp.
CCGGCGACACGGTGCTGTTTAAAGGGCCGCGCAACGCAGGGATGGTCAAGGCCGTGCGCGATCTTTCCGGCGCAATCGCCCAGCGATGTCTCTGGGTGAACCTTGCCGCTATCGAAGGCAATATTGCACGGTTTCGGCGGCATTGCGGTGGCGCGGTCCACATTGTCGCCATGCTCAAAGCCATGGCGTACGGAACGGAGCTGGCACAGCTTGGCTCCTGGATGTCGCAACTGGGGATCCATCATGTGGGCGTTTCGTCCGCCAATGAAGGTGTGGCTGTGCGCAAGACGGGCGCGGACCAGGACATTCTTGTCTTCCTTTGTGAGCGCGAAGACGTGGATAATCTCTTGAGCTATCGACTCACGCCGGTGATCTACTCTGCCGAACTGGTGGATTCATTCATTGCGGCGCTGCAAGGCAGCGGCCACGCGCTCGATGTCCATTTGAAAGTTGATACCGGCATGCATCGCCTGGGCGTACCGCCGGCTGCGGCAGTCGAATTGGCGCAGCGCATTCGCTCCAGCGGCGTGATGCGGCTGACCGGAGTCTGCACTCACTTTGCCTCCGCGGAAGATCCTGCGTCCGACGACTTCACGCGCCGGCAGATCGCGGCATTCAACCAGGTGATCGCAGGACTTGAAACCGATGGCTTCGAGAACCTTCAGATTCACGCTGCCAACACCGCCGGAGCGATTCGTTTTCCTGAAGCTCACTACAACATGGTGCGCATTGGCCTAGGGCTCTACGGAATTTATCCATCTGAAGCTGCGCGCAAAATGATTGACCTGGAACTCGCAGTGGGCCTCACCAGCCGCATCACCAGCATTCAGGAGTTCGCTCCCGGCGATACGCTGGGCTACAACCGAACATTCACCGCAAAGCGCCGCACCAAAGTCGGAATCGTGCCCTTCGGCTATGACGACGGTCTTCCCTGGCAGCTTTCCGGCGCTGGACAAGTGCTGGTGGAAGGCCGCACAGCGCCGATAGTCGGGCGCATCAGCATGGACCAGATGCAGATTGACCTGACTGACATTCCCGACGCAAGCATTGGCGCCGAAGTCCTGCTCTATGGCACTCATAACGGACACACGCTGCGGCCTGAACAGGTTTCCCAGATGGCTGGAACGATTCCCTACGAATTGCTCACGCGGCTGGGCGAGAGAGTGCACCGAATTTACATCGAACCGTAAGCGGACCGAAGCGGCAGTCCAAATGTCATTCGAGATTTCCACCAACTTTTCCACCTTTATCCACAGACTGTGATTGATATGCACAGGAAAGTCACTGGAATCGTTTTAAATCGGGAAATCACTCCTTGAAGTCGCGCAATTGTTGGTAGATATTTTCCATACTCAAGTGTGAATGTTCTTGTCGACAGTTGAGTTCGGTTCAAAAGACCGACGGCACATTCAAGGGATGGGCCGAAGTTTAATCTGCGTTGGTTCTGGCTGCCGGCTGCGGCCAAAGCCGTATCTCATTCCAAAAGAATGAGCGTGAGAGAAACTTGCTGAACTGCCAGACGCCGCTCCGGCAACAGAGCGACGGGAGAACATCCACCCCGCTAGCCCGGTCTGTATGGCTGGTACAGACCGGGTTTATTTTTTGCAGGCTAAAGCCCGAAAATTTTAGCAATTTGTACGCAGGCTGAAGGTCTGCTCCACCCGTTGCGAGTGCGGCAATCAGTAGGGAAATCTTGTCCTGGGGAGAAGCCGCGTTTCTCTGTGTTTTCGCCGTTGGTTATCGGGTTATTATGGGAGTAGCAGAAACCAGGTTTTGAGACTTTGAATGGCAACTACTGACCGTATTCTTGATCGCGGAATGCCCGCCAGCATGGATGCAGAGCGCGCGATCCTGGGCGCAATCCTGCTGGATAACTCCGCTTATCCCCAGGCCGCGGAGCATCTGCGCGCGGAAGATTTCTCGCTCGACTCCCACCGCCGCATTTACCTGCGCATGATGGAGCTGGCGGAAACCGGCAAGCCCGTCGATTTCGTCACTCTTACCGAACAACTGGGACAGCACAAAGAGATTGAGTCGGTCGGCGGCGTGGCTTACGTCACGTCGCTTACTGACGGACTGCCGCGCGTCAAGAACATTGAGCAGTATGTCCGCATCGTCAAGGACAAGGCCCTGCTGCGCGGGCTCATACACGCCGCCACCAGCGCCATCCAGAAAGCTTACGAACAGGATGCACCTGCGGAAGAGATTGTGGACGCCGCTGAAGCTGCGATTTTTCAGGTAGCCGAAAAGCGCATTGGCCAGGGCTTCATGGGAATTCCGGAGATCGTTAAGTCATCTTTCGGGTCCATCGATAAGCTTTAT
>DASXIL010000369.1:0-8076 GCA_036497985.1 Candidatus Angelobacter sp.
AGATTGCTTCGGCGCCGCAGTTTTGTTTTCCGGCTGCTTGATGGTGGTTACCGTTACGTCCTGCGCGGAATTGTCGTCAGCGGTTGAAGGCTGGGTCTCAGACGCGACCGGCTTGTTTTCTTGCGGTGCAGTCTGCGTGTCTTTGCTTTTCGGCTCCTTATTCTTCGCCAGCTTATTCGGCGGCAGCTTGCCGTGGATATCAATGATCAGCCGGTAAGGGTTGGGCAGCAGAAAGGCCGAGTATTCAGCTACGTCGTCAACATCAAGAACCACGCGCGCCAGACCCAGCTTGTATTGCGCCACGCGGATCTTATGCAGGAACCCTGCGTCTACTTCGAAGCTTTTGCCTACCAGTTCCGGGGCGAGCTTGGTGCCATACAGATCAAAGAAAATTCTGTCAGGATGCGGCACGCGTCCGGACTGATATTTTACTTCCTGCTCCAGATCAATAGCGATGCGCGTGTAATCTCCGGTGGACCAGTGGCGTATGCCGGTGAGCCGGGGAAGGCGATGCGACTGCGCATCATTGCTTACGACAGCTGCGTCCTGCTGTTGCGGCTGCGCCGGAGCATCAGGCGTATCGTCGGCAACCGGAGGCTTAGGAGCGTCTTCGGCCGCGTGCAAAGTCTTCTGGCGTCCTGGGCGTTGGCGTGGCGCTTTGGCCTGGAATGGGCTTTTGGCCACGGATGGATTATCGATTTCGGCAATGGCTTTGCGCGCTTCCTGCGCGCGGGAGTTGCCGGGATAGCGCTTTACAAAATCTTCAAACGTTGCCTTGGCTTGTTTCGCGTCATCCAGATCGTCGCGATAAATCTCACCAATGGTGAACAGCGCTTCTGCACGGAGCTTGCTGCCGGGATATTCGCGGCGCAGAAATACCAACTGGCCAATCGCATCTTTAAAGCTTTTGGGATCGTTGAGGAGACGGCCCTGATCTTCAAGCAGTTCCGCCACGGCCTGCACCGCGACGTCGGCTTTGGCCAGGCTGGGCGCTGTGTAATAGACCTTGCGGTAGGCGTCGATTACTTTCTGGAAATCCTTGCGGGTGCGCTGCGCTTCCGGCTTGCTCTCCAGCGAATCGCGCATGCGCTCAGCGGTCTCTAACTGGGTGCGGGCAGCCTGTTTTTTCTGCGCCACGGTGCGCGCAAAAGTGCTCACCGGAGCCAATAGAAGGCAAGCCAGTGCGCAAGCGAACGTTTTCCGCGTGAGAGTTCTGGGTCCGATGTTCATTACCGCTATTTCAAAAGCACCTTACAGAATAAACCCGAAGACGCGTTAATCGTTGTTGGAAAATACACGGTGACCATCTGCGTCACGGGTCTCCACCAGACGCGGTCGCAGGGCGGCTCCGTGGTAAAGCTCCGTGATTTTCTTTACATAGTCACGCGTTTCGCGGAAGGGAGGAACGCCGCCGCTCCTTCTTACCGCCCCGCTGCCGGCGTTATAGGCCGCCAGTGAGAGTTCCACGTTCCCATTATAGTTTTCCAGCAGGCTCTTCAGGTGGCGAACTCCGGCGTCAATGTTCTGGCGCGGATCAAACGCATTATCCACGTTGAGCGATTTCGCTGTGTACGGCATGAGCTGCATCAGCCCCATGGCGCCCTTGCTTGAAACCGCGTGTGGATTAAAGTTTGATTCCACCTTCACCACGGCGCGCACCAGGTTCGGATCCACGCCATGACGCTCCGCTGCCGCATCAATCGCCTTGTCCACGGTGACTGAGTCCACAGGACGCATCTCCGTCAGGTTTGCTGACTTGAGATCGACCGGACGGGCATGTTTCAGTGCACGGCTGTCACTGCTGCTCACCGGAACTGCGACCATGTCATTTACTTCGCGGGCGGCGCTGCGGGCCGCTTTCATGGTGGCGGAACTTGCCAGAGGAACGGCTACCCAGCGGTGTTCCTTGTGGCTCCAGTAAACCAAGCCGCTGTAGCGTGAAGGCATGGTTTCTGCTGAAGCAGCCGAAACAGGCGGTGCGGCAGTTACGGGCGCCGTCTGCGGGACTTTCTGGGTTTGCGGGGCAACGGGCTGCAGTTCGGATTGAGGCTTGGCCTCGTCACTGGCGACCCAGACTGTGTGGCCATAAGCATCGTGAGTGGCAACGATGTTCTGGGCTCGGCCTGGGCTGCTAGCTACCATCGACGCGGCGCCGATCAGGATGGTAAATAGGTGCTTTTTCATCGGGTTACACTCTTGATATCAGTTTCCGGCAGCTTGCGCCACCTCACTGAAGGCCAAACACCTTTTTATTCCACCTGATACCAGAGAAATCGACCAGAGGATGCCGATTATAGGACGGCTGCAAGCCTGAAACAATCAGCTAAAACCAGACGAATCTAAGGGGTGAACAGGCAGGAAATACCGGTAAAAGCCCTAAATCACGGGCTAGATCGCGCCATTTCCGCAGGATGGGACGAACCGCATTTACAAAACTTAAGTAATTGGCATGCAAGGATATGCGAGACTGACCATTCTGAAAATATGACAAACAACAAACGAGTAAGAATGGTTTTTTACGCCCTGGCTATCGTGGAGATGATCCTGCTTTCCGCGTACTACTCCTGGGGACGCGTGATTCACTAACCACGGCTGGCTTGATGGGACTGCGCCAGTGCCGGCGCTTCGCATCAAATTGGCATGGCTTCACGCAAAAGCAAATCTGCCGACGTTGGATCGGCCGCTGTTTCCGCTGAACAGCTTACCCACGCTTTTCCCAAACTCAATCTGCCGATCCAGCCGCCCTACCCGCCGGCGGAAGCCAAATCGTTAGATACGCTGCCGCAGGAACCTGGGTGGCTTTATGAGCCCAAATGGGATGGATTCCGCTGTCTGGCCTTTCGCCAGGGCGATGAAGTGGTCTTGCAATCTAAGGCCGGTCAGCCGCTGGGCCGTTATTTCCCTGAGATAGTTGCCGCTATGCTCGCCCTGCCCGCGCGCAAATTCGTGCTGGATGGCGAAATCGTTATCCGTCGTGGCGCGGGTCTGGACTTTGACGCGCTGTTGCAGCGCATACACCCCGCCGCCAGCCGAATCCAGCGGCTCTCGCAGGAGACGCCCGCAACGTACATGGTTTTCGATCTTGTTGTCGACGCCCAGGGCCGGTCGCTTGCCGCCAAGCCACTCTCCGCGCGACGGATGGCGCTGCAGGAATTTGCGGAAAGCAACACCGCCGCCGAGCCTGATCGAAAACGCAGCAAGAAGGTGGGATCGCAAACAACTTTGAACAGGGACGGCGAGCGCATCGTGCTTTCACCTGCCACCTCTGACTTCGCCATGGCGGAGAGGTGGATGCGTGAAGGCGCAGCCAGCGGATGGGACGGCGTTGTCGCCAAGCGGCTGGATTGCGAATACATGTCCGGTGAGCGAACGGGCATGGTCAAGATCAAGCGCATTCGCACCGCAGACTGCGTGGTTGGCGGCTTTCGCTGGGCGAGAGGCGCAAAGGCCTCCGCTGGCGAAGCTAAAAAAACCAGATCCGCAACTTTGAAGACACCAGGTTCCAAGAAACGAACCACGAAAGAAGTTGGCTCACTGCTGCTGGGTCTTTACAACAGGAATGGCGAGCTCGATCACATCGGCTTCAGCGCCAGTTTTACCCGGGAAGAGCGGAGGAAACTGAAGTCGATTCTCAAACCGTTCATGGGCGGCGAAGGATTTTCCGGCAAGGCTCCGGGCGGTCCCAGCCGCTGGACGCGCGATGCGCGTGATACGGAGTGGTTTCCACTCAAGCCTAAACTGGTGGGTGAGTTCCAGTACGATCACTTTTCCGGCGGACGCTTCCGCCACGGGACCAAGTTTCTGCGCTGGCGTCCAGAAAAGAAGCCGGAGCAATGCACCATGGAGCAAATCCGTCCTACCAAGAAAGCTGCCTAGCGGCAGCCTTGGCAGCGCGGCAGTTTTTCCGAGCTCATAGTAGAATTCCGCCTTCATGAATTCCGGTTACATTCCAGCACCTACGCCGCCCCCATTAGCTTTGCCAAAAAGCTGGTTCGCGCGTAACTGGAAGTGGTTTATTCCCACACTGATTCTCGGCTTGGTACTGTTGCTCGCGCTGTTTGTCGGCGGTTTGCTCACTTTTGTGTTCGGATTGCTGAAATCGAGCGAGCCATACCAGCACGCGGTCGCAGTTGCCAGCAGCAATCCTGAGGTGGTGCGTGAGTTGGGAACACCGATTGTGCCGGGCTGGTATCTTTCCGGCAACATCAATGTATCGGGAAGCTCCGGCGACGCCAACCTGGCCATCCCTCTGAATGGCAGTCTTCACCATGGTACTGTTTATGTTGTTGCAAAAAAGACTGACGGTGCCTGGAGATACACGGAATTAAAAATGGTGGTTGAAGGGCATGAGTCTCCCATTGAACTCCTGCAAACTCCGCCACCGCAGCCTGAGGACAAATAGATGCCGCCACAGGAATTTGCCAGTTACGAAGATTTTTTCACCTTTTATCTGCACGAGCACAGCGATGCCCGCAACCGTGCCATGCATGCGGTTGGCACACTGCTGGGGCTGGCTACACTGATTGTGGCGTTTGCTATTGGCCATCCCTGGTATGCGCTGTTGTGGCCGGTGGTGTCTTACGCTTTCGCGTGGATCGGGCACTTCCTGATTGAAGGCAATAAGCCCGCGACATTCGGACATCCGTTCTGGTCGTTAATCAGCGATTTCAGGATGCTGGGACTGATGTTTACCGGAAGGCTCAAGGCACGCATGCAGGCCGGGGAGGCTGTGGCGAATCGACGCTAACCTTAGCCGAGATGAGAGTGCCGGAAGTAAAGCACAAGATAAGCAGTTGCAAATCCCACATAGCATAAGCCGAATGAGGCGTTGGCCCAGCGCTGTCGTTTAGTTAGAAGCGGCGATTGTGAACGGTTCAGTGTCACGATCAGGCCCTTTTTATTGCCGGTGTAAGCGCGGTACAGTTGAATCGCGCCTAATAGCGCCCAGAGAAGAGCCATGTAGATGTGGTAGTCCACGGCGTTTCTTATACCACGGAACGACGTTCAAAGCTATCTGATCTGGCTGGTTGCGCCTGCGGGCTTGGTCTGGAACGACGCCTGTGCGGCTTCAGCCAGCGTACCTGTGCCTTGTCCCTGTCCTGATTCAGCTTTGAAATAGTAGGTGGTATTCGGCTTCAGGTTATTGATCAGCACCCTATGCGTGAACCCGCCCCAGGGCATGCCTGCGGTCTGGTCCAGATGCGTTGGGTCGGTGCCATAGTGCAGGGCGGTTCCGGAATTTACATTGGTGGACCATGCAATCTCTGCCGTGGTGTCCGTCACGTTTTCAACGATAGGCCCGTGGGTGATCTGCACGCCATTTGTTGGCACGCCGATCGGGCTGATGGGAATTTGCTGCACCGTAGGCGACTGAAGAGAAGCCTGCTGGGACGCAGCCTGAGCAGTCTGGTTCGAGCCCTGCTGTAGCTGTAAGAGTCCGTTTCCCAGAATTAACCCCAGACCAAGTACGGCAACGATGATATTCATTGCAGTTTCTCCCTTGTTGCCCGGGTTAGATGAGGATTTCAGGGAAAAGGTGTTCTGGAATTAGCGGGTCTGTTGATCCTCTAAGAGTTGCCGTCGCGGGCCTTAGCGCATGATGCGAGGCATCAGCAGCAGCAGCAATCCGATCGCTATTGCGGTAATCAATAAAAGCGACAGAATCCACCCGAGCAGGAAAGCGCGTTCCTGCTCTGGTTTGGCCGGAGTGATGCCCAGAATCGCGTGGCCGATCCGCATTAGGTTTAGCAAAAATTCCACTTCCAACTCCGGTTTCCATTCAGCGCTTTGGGATAGTTTGTTCAGGATAGCACTGGCACTCCCGGTTAACATTGCGCATTGCCCTGACCTTAGGCAGAATAACCGGCGGAGAAAACTAATGAAGATCGGTAAGGTCCTGATCTGGCTGGCGGTGGCTGCGGGGGGCGCGCTTGCGCTTTCGACCATTGCGTTCCACCGGCGCGAACCTATCAGCGCCATGTGGCTGGTGGTGGCGGCGCTGTGCAGCTATGCGCTGGGCTACAGGTTTTATTCAAAGTTCGTCGCCGCCAAGGTGCTGGCGCTGGACGCGATGCGTGCCACGCCGGCTGAGCGCCTGGAAAATGGCCGCGATTTTGTCCGCACCAACAAGTGGGTAGTCTTCGGCCACCACTTTGCCGCCATTGCCGGACCAGGCCCGCTGGTTGGTCCGGTGCTGGCCGCGCAGTTCGGCTATTTGCCGGGAACACTTTGGATACTTGTTGGCGCGGTCTTTGCCGGATGCGTGCAGGACTTTGTAATCCTTCTTTTTTCCGTGCGGCGCGACGGCAAATCACTGGGCCAGATGGCGCGCGATGAAATCAGCAAGACCGCCGGGACAGTGGCATTTATTTCCGTGCTCAGCATTTTGATTATTCTGCTGGCGGTGGTCGCGCTCATTATCGTGAACGCGCTCAAAGACAGCCCATGGGGCGCTTTCACCATTGGGATGACAATTCCCATTGCGCTGCTGATGGGCGTCTACCTGCGCTACCTGCGGCCCGGACGCGTGCTGGAAGCCTCAGTGCTAGGCTTTCTGCTAGTGGTTGCGGCGATCTTTGGCGGGCAGTGGATTTCACAATCCACTCACGCCGGGGCATTTACCTTCGCCGGGACCACGCTGGCGATTCTCATCATTGTGTATGGCTTTGCGGCGTCTGCGCTTCCGGTGTGGCTGCTGCTGGCCCCGCGCGACTACCTGAGCACGTTTGTGAAGCTTGGCACGGTGGGCATCCTGGCGCTGGGGATTGTGCTGGTGCGGCCCACGTTGCAGATGCCCGCGCTCACGCGCTTTATCGATGGCAGCGGACCAGTCTTTGCCGGCAATCTTTTTCCTTTTGCGTTCATCACGATCGCATGCGGCGCCATTAGCGGATTCCATTCGCTGATTTCCAGCGGCACCACGCCCAAAATGATTGCCCGCGAAACGCAGACGCGCATGGTGGGTTATGGCGCGATGATGGCGGAATCGTTTGTCGGCATCATGGCCATGATTGCTGCTTGCACACTGCAGCCGGGAACATATCTGGCAGTGAATAGCGGCGCCGGAATGGTGGGCGGAAATCCCGCGGCTGCGGTGGCGACCATCAGCAATTGGGGCTTTCCCATCACGTCCGATCAAATGGCCCTGCTGGCGCACAACGTCGGCGAGAAGACGCTTTTCTTCCGCACCGGCGGCGCTCCGGCGTTTGCGCTGGGCATGGCCAAGATTTTTTCTGACAGCCTGGGCGGCACCGCCGTGATGGCCATCTGGTATCACTTCGCGATCATGTTTGAAGCGCTCTTTATTCTTACGGTGCTCGATGCAGGCACGCGCGTGGCGCGCTTCATGCTGCAAGACGCTCTCGGCCACATCTGGAAGCCGCTGGGCCGGACGAGCTGGTATCCCAGCATTGTTGCCACCAGCGCCGTCACGGTGGCTGCGTGGGGATATTTTCTTTGGCAGGGCATTCGCGATCCGCTGGGCGGGATCAACTCGCTCTGGCCGCTCTTTGGCATCTGCAACCAGTTGCTGGCAGCCGTCGCGCTTTGTGTGGCCACGACGATCATCGTGAAGATGGGCCGCGCACGCTATATCTGGGTGACGCTCGCGCCACTCTGTTGGCTGGTAGCTGTGACGTTTGCGGCGGCATGGCACAAAGTTTTTGATCCCAACCCGCTCATCGGCACGCTGGCGCACGCCCGCCAGCTTGCGTCCGGACCAGCGGTGGAAGGGCTGCAACGCAGAATTTTCAATTACCAGCTTGATGCCGCAGTCTGCGGGCTTCTAGTGGTTCTGGTCAGCGTGATTGTGATTGAGTCTGCTATGCAATGGATTAGCGTGATCTCAGGCCGCCGGAAAGCGGCAACGCAGGAAACGGCGTTCGTGGCGACAGCCTACGCTGAGGAGGCCTTATGACAAAACCCACCACGGAGGCACGGAGACACGGAGAAGAATCGGGAGTTCGGGGCATCGGAAGATCGGGGGATCGGAAATGCGAGCTCACCGCGGAGACGTGGAGGCGCGGGGAGGACCAAAAACCTACCACGGAGGCACGGAGACACGGAGAAGAATCGGGA
>DASXIL010000370.1:0-3145 GCA_036497985.1 Candidatus Angelobacter sp.
TGCGGACGGTGATCGAGTGGCGATGGAGGAGGTCCTTGAATTCCTTGACCGGGAGTTTAGCGGAGGAAAGTATGCGGTGCCGCTCCTTTAGCAAGCGAGGCAATCGGATGAACGCGGAGGCGTGGGCGCGCAAGACTACAAAAGGCAGCCATGCCGGGTGCGATTCGTCCCGGAATTCCGCGGCCTTTCCCTTGCCTTCGACCATCGACACCAGATGCCAGAAGTAGCGCGCGGCAGTGGCGAAGGGTGCCTGCACCAGTATGCCGAACGGGAAATTCTTAATGGCTGCGCAGAGCCGGTTCCGCTCCACGAAATAGGCCTTCATTAGAGAGGCCCGGCCGGAGGAATGCGAATAGCGATGACGCACCACCGCTCCCGGAACATAGTGGCAGTTCCAACCGGCCCAGCGTGCGCGCAGACCCAGGTCGGTATCCTCACAGTAAAGGAAGAAGTCTTCGTCGAAGGTGCCGACTTCCTGAAGCATTTTACGGCGGTAAAGTGCCGCGGAACCGCTAGGGAAAAGCGCCTCGGTCAAGTTCTCGTATTGTTCGGGGGGCTCGCCATGGCCCCGTTGGCGGCTGGATCCGTCGGCGGCGATCAACATACCCGCGGAATCCAAGAGGCCCGACTCGGCGAGGCGAACCTCGGATGCAAACATTCCGGCATCCGGGTTCGCTTCAGCGCTTTTCACCAGGGTGCCCAACCAGTCAGGATGGGCGATCGCATCATCATTGAGCGCGGCTAGATAAGGGGCGGTGGAGGCACGGTAGCCTTGATTGATTGCCGCCCCAAAGCCGACGTTGCGCTGATTTACGATTACCTGGATGCGGTCCGAGGAAGACGTGACTAGATGAGCGACACTGTTGTCGACTACGACGATGTCAAAGTCGCGATAGGTTTGGGTTTCGAGTGAGCGCAAGCATTCCGCCAGGGCGTCGCCCGCGGCCAGAGTCGGCACAACTACGGTGACCTTCGGTTGCGGCAACTCTGATTTTAGCGGTCAGTGGGGAGAACTCGCTACTACTGGCATTAATCGAGAACAGCGGCCCGTGTTCAAGGGGGTGAGCACGGGCGCTGTTCAGACTGCACGGAGGCTACTGCAGCTTCAAGCTGGCGACTTTGATGGAGTCGCCTTGGACGGTTCCATCCACCGTCACTTTGAGATCATCCGATTTTTGCGAGGCCTTCAACGCTGCGATGGCTTTCTGGTTGCCCGCATCGTCAAATGCTACCCACTTGCCGTCCGATGTGTAGACTCCATACCCACTCCTCTGACAGGCAGCAGCCATGGCGCAATCGCGATCATGCTTTTCCGCAGCTGCCTCACCTCCAGTTACGGCTTTGGATGAGCACGCCTTGTCGATCAATATGCCTTTTAATTGCTCCGCGGAACCGATGCCCGCCAAGCCAGCCACGAGACTCAAACAACAGAGAATGTTTTTCATAGCACTCACTTTCTGATCTCCCTCATAGTTTCTGCACACCCGCAGTATGCCACCGTTTCAGCGAAAAAGAGCAACAAAAATGAGGAAAGGTGAGGCCGAGTTACGCCCAAGTCAAATTCGCGAGCCATCGATTCGCGCGGGCTTAGATCCGCGAGAGCTTAGAATAGTTTCACTGTGCGCCGCCTTTTGACCGCTGGTTTTCTTGTCATCCTGGGATGGGCCGCATTCCAGGTATCGGTCCGCGCCTGGGCGAAGGAAGGCAGCGGGCGAATGGCATGGATCCAAGCGCAGGTTGAGGAACAGCAAGGTTCGAACCCAGTAGGCTCACTGCGGCGCGCGGTGGCCTTGAGTCCACGGGAAGCGTTGTATCACTCGCGGTTGGGGCTCGCGCTGGAGGCGCCAGGAGATTTGGAGGAAGCCGAGAAGGAACTTGTTCTGGGAACACAGCTCAGCAGAAAATATGAGCCACGCTGGGACCTGTTGAATTTCTATTTTCGCCGCGCTCGATGGGATCGATTCTGGCCGGCTGTAACGGATGCGCTGCCTGTCTCCTGGGGCGATCGGGCGCCGCTGTTTGAACTCGCGCTTCACGGGCAAGGAGGGTACGCGCGATTGCAGGAGGCGTTGCCGGCAAAGCGCGATGTTCGCTTCAACTATGCGGTGTTCCTTATTTCAAGAGGTGAAATGAGATTTGCGGCTCCTTTCATTTCCGAATTGGCAGCGTCGGCGGTGCCCGAAGAGAAACCGGATTTTCTTTATTGGATTGACCTGCTGCTTGAGAAGCGCATGGTGCATGAGGCGCTGGCGACGTGGCGGGCGTTGGGCCAAACGGGCGACCCGTTCCCTTGGAGGCCCGGGAAGGTCCCCGGCATGACCATTCACCCTACGGAAGGAGACGCCTGGCAGATTCTATTCGACGGCAACCAGCCGGAGCACTGCGTACTGCTCGAATCCGTCAAGCCGGTGGGCGAAGGGCAGTCCTATCGACTGGCAGTTTCGCTTGAAGAGAAATTATCGCCGGCCGGGGGATTGCTGTGGCACATTGAGACGCTGGAAGCTTCGCCGCGCGTGCTGGACCAGTCCTTCACTACGGCGGCGGATGTGGAGGCTGTGCGGATCAGGCTGGAGTATCAAAGGCCGCAAGGCTCGGTCCGCGCGGAGGGCGAGGTTCGGATTCATTCCGTTCATCTCCAAAAGGCGCAGTGAAGAAGTCGACGGTATTGCTGGTAATCCTTGTGTTTGGGCTGCTCACGCTGTGGGTGGAAACTGCGTGGATGTGGGCGATTGAGCAGGTGGCGCTATTCCTGCTGGCGGGGTGGTGTGTTCTCACGTGCAGTCCGGTGCGCGATCGCCGCGGCGCCCAAAGGATGCTGCCATTAGCCGGAGTCGTAGTGCTTTGCGGCGTTCAGCTTGTCGCGCACAGCACCGTGGATCGTTGGGAGACCACCGCGCAGCTGTATACGTGGCTGGCCTGGCTGGTGGCATGCTGCGTAAGTTTCCTTACGTTGAACGACGAAAGCGACAGGGCATCATTTCTGGAGAAGGCCCAGGTTGCAGGTGTCGCGATTGCGGTGCTCGCAATCCTGCATCGCACGACTTCTCACGGAAGGGTGTTCTGGATTTTCGAGACCGGGCGCAAGACGGTGATGGGCGTCTTTCCCTATGAAAATCAATACGCGGCGTTCATCTTGCTGCTACTG
>DASXIL010000371.1:0-4024 GCA_036497985.1 Candidatus Angelobacter sp.
CAGGGCTGGCAAAGAAATATTCCGCCGACCCCGGCAGCAAAGACAAAGGCGGCGAACTGGACTGGCTCAACAAAGGACAGACAGTCCCGGAATTTGAAAAAGTGGCGTTTGCACAGAACAAAGGCCAGATCAGCGATCCGGTGCAGTCATCTTTCGGGTTCCACATCATCCAGACGGAAGATAAAGAAAATGCGCACCTGAAGCCGCTGGCGGAAGTAAAACCGGGAATCGAAGAGGCCATCAAGCAGGAAAAAATCAAGGGCCTGATGAGCCAGGCTTCAACGGACGCCGAAGGGATCGCGCAAAAACAGGGGCTGGATAAGGCCGCAAGCAAGTACGGCGCGCAAGTCATCAGCAGCAATCCGATCACTCGGACCGATGCGCTGCCTGGAATTGGCGCTCAACCCCAATTGATGGACGCAATTTTTTCCGCCAATGATAAGGCGGGACCCCAGGCCAGCCAGACGCCCCAAGGCACAGTGGTATTTGAAGTTACCAAGGTCGAGCCGCCGCGTACACCTCCCTTTGAGGACATTAAGGACCGCGTAACGACGGAATTCAAGAACCAGCGCGGGGCTGACATCCTGCGACGCAAAGTACAGGAAATGGCAGACCGAGCGCACGCCGAGCACGATCTGGCTAAAGCTGCGAAAGAAGCCGGCGCCACGGTTAAAACCAGCGACCTGATTTCGCGGACGGGACAGGTGCCGGACATCGGCAGCATGTCCGGGCCGGCCGGCGCAGCCTTTACGATGAAGCAGGGAGAAATCAGCGGGGCGCTGAACCTGGGCGCAAGCCAGGCGGTCTTACAGATTGTGGAACGGCAAGAGCCCTCCACATCCGATGCCGACTTTGCCAAGCAACGCGACCAACTGCGTGAGCGTCTGGCTTCACAAAAGCGGCAGGAAGTTCTGGGCCTGTTTGTAAACGATCTGAACACCCGCCTTGAAAAAGAGGGCAAGGTAAAGATCAACAAAACAGAAATGGACAACCTTGCCAAATCTCGCAGCTAAGATTGCATCATAGAGAACTATGCTGTCCCAGCGATCAGCCGGAATACTGCTGCATCCAACCTCACTGCCTTCGCTGGGCGGTATTGGCGATCTTGGGCCGGAAGCTTACGCATTTGCGGACTTCCTGGCCCGCTCCGGCCTGGGTCTGTGGCAGGTGCTTCCGCTATCACCGCCCGGATTGGGCAATTCTCCGTATTCGGCCATCTCCGCCTTTGCCGGCAACCCGCTGCTGATCAGCCTGGAAAGGCTGGCCGAACACGGCTGGATGGAAAAAGACCAGCTTAGAAAATTGCCTGTCCCGCATGGCCGGGTTGATTTTGAAGAAACAAAAGCTTTCAAAATACCAATGCTCCAGCAGGCGGCACAGAATTTTCTGGAGCGCGCCAATGGCGAGCGAGGCCGTTTTGAAGAATTCAAGCGCGCCCACGCCGGATGGCTGGAGGATTTTGTGCTCTTTGACGTGATGCGCCAGGTCCATCGCGGAGCTACCTGGAGCTCATGGCCAAAGGAACTGGCACGGCGTGAAGCTGAGGGCTTGCACAAATTCGGCGTGGAACACCAACGAGAGCTGGAAGTTGAACGCGCCATTCAGTTCGCATTTTTTGAGCAGTGGAGGGCCTTGCATCAGTACTGCCGCCAGCGCGGCATCGGGATCGTGGGCGACATTGCCATTTTTGTGAACTATGACTCGGCCGACGTGTGGCGCAATCCCGATTTATTTTTTCTGGACGAAAACCTGCTGCCAACAGTAGTAGCGGGAGTCCCGCCGGACGCCTTCAGCATAACCGGCCAGCGCTGGGGCAATCCTCTGTATCGCTGGGACGTCTGCAAAACGCGCGGCTACGATTGGTGGATCCAGCGCATGAAAGGCACGCTGGAGATGTGCGATATCGTGCGTCTTGACCACTTCCGCGGTTTTGAAAGTTATTGGGAAATCCCCGCTGACGAACCAACGGCCGTGCACGGCAAGTGGATGCAGGGACCGTGTGACGATTTGTTCCTTGCGTTGCAGGCGAGCCTGGGCGATCTGCCTTTTATCGCTGAAGACCTGGGCTTGATCACCGAAGAAGTGCATGCGCTGCGTGAGCGGCTGGGCATGCCCGGCATGAAAGTCCTGCAATTTGGTTTTGGCGATCCGGGAGCGCATATCTACCTTCCGCAGAATTTTGAGCCAAATTGCGTAGTCTATACCGGCACGCACGATAACGATACGACGGCAGGCTGGTGGAAATCTTCTGCAAGCAAGGAAGAAAAGTGCTTTGCCGCAAACTATTTTGGAGAGCCCAAAGACGGGATGCATTGGGCGTTTATCCGAGCAGCATTTGCTTCCGTGGCGCGGATGGCAATTGTGCCTTTGCAGGATTTCCTGGGACTGGGCAGCGATGCCCGCATGAACACGCCATCGCAGAGTGATGGCAACTGGGGCTGGCGCTTTGAGAAAAACGCGCTTACAGCGGGGTTGGTGGAAAAACTAGCTGCGCTTTCGACTGTGTGTGATCGCAAACCTCTGCCCTTAAGCGCTGACCAGCAAAGCCACGGGGAAGTGCGCGAAGACTTCGCGGCATAACAGCGTTCGCTGCGGGGTAACCCTGATCTTCTCTCCTGTAAAAACATTTTCCATAAACTCCGGGCATCGCGAGGGAACCGGCAGCTCAGTGTTTTCCCATAATTCCCCCAGCGGGGCGCGCATGGCGCCACCCGCCAATGTATAACTGAGGCGCGGCACGGCCACGATTGCCATCTGGTTCTTATGCTCACGCGCGAAGGCCACCACATGCTGCTGTTTCACGCCGGCGGCTTGCATCGGCTGGTAATGCCCGGGATGGAACAAATCACGCCGGTCGCGGCGTAAACGAAGCGCCTGCATGGTTGTCCACATCTTAATGCGCCCGTCTTGATAGTTCTCCAGCAGTTCAGCGCATAGCGCCGGAAGATTACCCGCTTCAGCTTTGTGGTCGAGTTCCGTCAAAAGCCGCTCGCGCAGTGCGTAATCCACAGGGCGGCGATTATCAGGATCGACCAAGGTGAAGTTCCATAACTCCGTACCTTGATAGACGTCTGGATTGCCGGGCGATGTGAGCATGAGTACGCGCTGTGCCAGCGAATTCACGGCGCCGAAGAAATTTACGGGCGGCATAAAGGCCGCCATTTGTTCGAGAAATGTGTTTGGCCGCGCCGGTGTTCCCGGGAGCAGAATCTTCTCAATGAATTGCCGCAACGCTTCCACATAAGCGGGATCGTCACTGATCCAGCTCAGATTTACCTTGGCCTCATGCACGGCCTTGGACATGTATTGCTGGATTCTTTCTGCATACTCTTCACGCGACGAATCCGCGCCAAATTCGAACAGCCACGTCCCGACCAGTGTCTGGTAAAGGAAGTACTCTTCATTTGCGTCCGGCACGTGACGGCCATCGGGAAGCATGCGCTTGCGCAGGCGGTTGGTTCTGCGCCAGCGCAAAGCGTGCGCCCCCCAGGTCTTGGGCATTTCAGAGAGCACATCCAGCCGTGCGCGCACATCTTCACTGCGCTTGGTGTCATGCGTGGACGTAGCCAGCATGGAATACGGCCAACTCTCCGCCCGCTTGAGATTGCCTGAATGAAATTCTTCAGGGCTAATGCCGAACTGCTTCGGCGATCCTCCTACTTCATTCACGGCGATGAAGCGGTTATAGACATAGCAGGCGGTATCTTCCATGCCCTTGGCCATTACCGGTCCGGTGAGCTGCTGGAACTTGAGCGTGAAATAGAGCTTCTTGCGATAGAGATCAGACTGGTCTTCTGAATTCTTGTGCTTCAGCAGCAGTATGTCGCGAAGAAAATCAAAGCTGGCCGGGGCTTTATCCGTGTTGCGCCGTTTCGCCTTGGCAACAGCTTCATGGATGTAAGCGCGATCGCGCTCGGTCATCTCTCCGCGCTCGTCAATATAGGTTCGATAAACAGGGAAGCACGCGATGGTTTCACGAATCACGTCGCGCAAAGACTTGCGGGTAAAGTCGCGAGCATACCGG
>DASXIL010000372.1:0-7849 GCA_036497985.1 Candidatus Angelobacter sp.
GTAATCGAAATCCTCTGGTACCATTCACCCCTCCTTCTAAACAGACAGATCCTAGGTATAACCAAATTTTTCCCGGTTGAGGATGTAAAGTTCTCCCGGAGTTCGCAGAAGCGGGCGGTGATTACGCCAGCGCCTTCTTCACTGCCTCGCTTAGGAGCTTCCCATCCACCCGCGCACCGCCGAACTTGGCTTTGGCGTTCTTCATCACCGTGCCCATATCTTTCATGGTGGGTGAGCCCATCTCAGCGATGGTGGCCTTCACTGCTTCGGCAATTTGCTCTTCACCCATGGCCTTGGGCAGATAGTGCTCGATCATCTTGATCTCTGCCGCTTCTTTATCCGCCAGCTCCTGGCGTCCGCCCTTGGTGAATTGCTCAATGGAGTCACGGCGTTGCTTGATCAGCGTGCTCAGGATCTGCTGCGTTTCTTTGTCGTCGAGCGGTGCGCGCTTTTCAACCTCTTTGTAACTGAGCGCCGACTTGACCATGCGCAAGGTGGAAAGACGCAGTTCGTCGCGGCTGCGCATGGCGTCGACCATGTCTTTTTGGATCTGCTCGCTGATCGTCATCGATGAAAACCTCGCTTGATGAAGAAAGAGAATTATAAGCTGGATTGAGCCGCGCTTAACTTGCGCCTCACGCCTTGGTGAACCGGCTTGAATCCTGGCAAGACTAGAACTTATTGTTGAGGTGTCGCGGGAAACTGCACATGTTGACTTCGGGCGACATATGAATTTGATCCGATGCTGATGTCCAACACATCGTCTGCAGGAGTCGTAAGCTTGACTCGCGAACTGTGGCCCACGGTATTTGAGACGTATTCGATGTGAAACGAACCGACGCTTTTGAGCGTCTGCGTGATTACTCGTCCCCGGGAATCGTATTCGTTCTTCAGGATAGTTTCCTGCGGCGCTCCGGGGCGGCTGATAACGGACACCGACGTCATATGGTGGGCTTGATCGTATTCATACAAAGTTTCCTGGCCGTCTGCGCGGTGAACCCGGGCAAGGCAGCCAGCGGGGTCGTACTCGTAAGAGACACGGCTCCCGTCAGTGGCCTCTGCCTTCGTGGTCCTGCGTTGCTCGTCCAGTTGAAAGGTAACGCCTTGATTGTCGCTGGCGGTGAGCTGGCGAAGCTCCCGATTCGGACCACGGTCAAAACGCAGAGAATTTCCCTGGGCATCCTGATAGCTTGTCCAATAACAATACATAGGGTTGTCACAGGGCAGAAATGTGGACCAGGCGCCGTCGCGATACTGGAGTTTGTAATGATCTCCGGCCCACGTCAACTGCGCGCCATAAATCGGGTAACTGTGGCTTTCATAGACGGCAGAGGGATCGAATCCGCGGCCAGGAGTTAAACGCTTCAGAAAATCGATGTCCCCATCCTCGTGGTTGATATGAATATAACTGATAGACGCGAGGCCGTCAGACGACAGCCATGAATTGTAAGAGTGGTTGGCGCCCCATCCCAAGGTGAATGAGGTAGGTGGATAATAAATGGAACCGTAGGCGCGCTTAAATTCAATCACAGGCGTTGAATTGAGGCGCAGATCCATGCTCCTCTGTTTCACCTGGCCCCAACCGAGATTGGTATCAAAGCTCTCCGCGTCCGTCGTGCTCACAAAATTGTCGTGCTCACAGTTAGACGGAACAGGTTCGTCGGTTTTTATCTCATGGGTCTTATAAGAATAGGTAAAGAAAAGGCAGGGGGAAAAACTGCCGCGGCTGCCATTCGCTGACGCCTCGGAGTGCAGGTCGGACTCGTAAATGTTATCTGGACCGCCATTAGGGGTAAGCGGAGAAAACAGTATGCTTGTTGGATCGAAGCTTTCCGGCAGGTGAAAATATTCCAGAGCAATGTACTTGGTCAGCATCTGTTTGGTACTGGCCAGCCTGATCTCATTGTCAGGACGACCTCCCCAGAATGCCGGGTCCATGCGCCGGGTGGAAACGACACCCATGCGGTTCGCATGCTGACTATACATGAAATCCCAGCCCGTCTCTTTAGGGAAGATATCTTCATCGGTGAGTGCGATCATTACGGATTCTGGATTCCTGGCGATGTCTGGATTAGCATTGGCCATGGCTGCGACAACTTCATCGGCAATGCATTGATTCCGGATCGGCATGCAAGCGCTGGGCTGGAGCTTGACTTCCGGAAGGAGGTATATCTCTATGCCGAATTTGTTCGCGTAGTACTCAGCTAGCGATCGCACAAAGATGGCCTGCCGTCCCACAGGAACGAAGTAGAGTTTTCCGTGGCCGTGCAATTCTTCAGGATTGGCTACCCGCCCGTGCTCAACGGCGTATCGAGTGCTGCGCAACTCAACTGTGGGCGTCTCTTTGGGTTTCTCTTGCGCTGCGTGCGACGCCTGCGCCTCACGAAAAGCCGGGATGGCCACCCGTTGGACGATGAGTGCGATCAATACAACACAGAGGAGACAAAAAACAATCAAGCGACCCGGCTTTTGGCGGCCAAGAGAAGGCCGCGGAGCTTGCGTGACGTTAAGAAAACCACAATTAGGACACTGCGCTGCCTGCGCAGGTATCTCAGAATGACAGTTAGAACATTGCATGCGAAACGGAGTTTAACGTACTTTGTTCCGTCCAATAGAAAGTCCACACGTTACGAAAGCACGAGATACCCATTTGAGTTACTTCTTCCGTCTGAGCAAGCAACGGGGATTGATTGGTGATAACCGTGCGCAGGCAGAAAGTAGCTTGCTCGAATTGATTCCATCAGTACTGCCGAAGTATTATCGGGCTTAACCCCCCGGAGACCGCATGCAGCCGCTGGCCCTGATCCTGAACATCACTATCGTAGTTGGCATCATTGGGATCGTGGTTTATTGGGTGCGGCGTTTCGCAGTGTTCCTGGGCTATAAGGCCATTGCGCCAGACGTGCTCCAGATTGCGGAATTGCTGAAAGCACAGCCGTTGCGCGATCGCAGCGACGTGGTGCTGGAAGGGCACTATGGCGGCAATCCCACGATCATTCGGTTCTCTCATCGCGTGGATACGCCGGGGCTCGACATCCAGATGCGCGTGCCCGCAGCGATCAGCTTTTTTCTGATGCCCAAGAACTTTACGGCCACAAACGAGGGACGCGTGCTGATGCGCACCGGCAGCGCTCCTCTGGACAGAAGATTCCATGCTCGGACCGATCATCCCATGGAGTTCAAGATGCTGACCGCAGGCGCAGCCATCAAGAGCGGTCTGGAGCAGCTTTGCTGTTCAACGCAGACAGGACTAACGGTTAAAGATCGCGTGATTGAGTTGAGCGAGCTCACCATACCTCCGTTCACAGCCAACCATGTGTTTGATCATTTGCAATCCATGCTGACGCTGGCAAAAGCGATCCATGAAATGCCTGGTTCAGACCTCATCAAGGTTGATCCGCTGCCGCGACGTGGCAGCAGCTGGCCGGTGCGTATAGCGTTGACAGGAGGGCTAATTTGCCTGGTGGCGCTGCTTTTCACACAACCTTACAATCGAATGCCGGGTGCGAGCGCGAATGCCAATACCGTCGTGCAACCTTCCGGCGTGGCGCCCGGTGACGCGATGAGGATGCAACAATTGCAAGGATGGCACGCTGCTACAAGAGATGATTTTCCGGCTGCAGTGCAGCGCTACCTGCAGGAACGCAGGTTGCAGCCGCAAGGGCATATTGTTGCCGACTTCAGCGGAAGCGGCAGCGCTATTGACTCAGCTTATCTACTGATCGATACGAGCGGACGCAAAAGAGTGAGCATGCTGGCAAAAGGAGCAGTGGCTTACGACGCACTTTTTCCCAAATTGGAATTCCTGGCACGAATATCCAAGAGTGCGATGGGGAAGATACAATGGATGTCGTCAGGTCCTCCATTACCTCCCGATGGCGATGGTTTACTGGTTGTGCAAGACGCGAACGATCCAACCGCAAGCGTGGTGTTGTTGAGACACGGCTCACAAACCCTCTCAGCCCGTCCCGCAGACTTCAACAAAATCGATCTGGCTACGCAATAAAAGAATTCAAAGAACAGGAACAGGCAAAAATATGATTCGCAAAGGCCGCCTTTTTACTCCGGGTCCAACACAGCTTTTACCTTCTGCACAGCTTGCCATGGCCGCCGCTACCATGCACCATCGCACGGCGGAGTTCCGCGCCTTGTACACGCGCGTGCTGGCGGATTTGAAGACGTTTGTCGGAACAAAGAATGATGTGGTGATGTTCACCGCTTCCGGCACGGGCGCCATGGAAGCCGCAATGGCCAACCTGACTTCACCGGGAGACAAAGTGCTGTTAGTTTCCGCGGGAAAGTTTGGCGAGCGCTGGGAAGGCCTGGCCAAAGCTTATGGCTGCCAGTTTGAAACCGTGCGCGCGCCTTACGGGCAGACAGTAACATCGCATCAGGTACGCGAAGCATTGAAACCCGAGCATAAAGTTCTTTTCATGCAGGCCACGGAGAGTTCCACCGGAGTTCGGCACGATGTTGAGGGAATTGCGCGGCTGGTGAAAGGCACGGACACGCTGCTGGTGGTCGATGCCATCACCGGCCTGGGCACCACGCATTTTGACGCCGATGGCTGGGGTATCGATGTTTTGATTGGCGGATCACAAAAAGCTGTCATGGTTCCGCCGGGGCTGGCTTACTGCTCTGTGAGCGATCATGCATGGCAGCGCATGGAGACCACCAAAAATCCCCGCTACTACTTTGATCTGCGCAAGGAAAGAAAGAACGGAGCGAAGGGCGAATCTTCTTATACGCCTTCAACCGCTTTGGTTGCGGCGCTGGCGGCAGCGCTTGATTACATACGCGAACAAGGCAACGGCGATCTGGTGACAGGGCGCAAACTTTTGATCGATAACGCGGAAACGGCGGCAGCCATGACACGCGCTGCAGCCAAAGCTCTGGGGCTGAAACTTTTTTCTGCCAGCTCTCCTGGGGCGGCGCTCACGGCAATCGCTTCGCCGGATGGCGTGGATTCCAGCGATATCGTGAAAGCATTTCGCAATCGCTTTGGCGCGATTGTGGCCAATGGACAAGGCGAAATGAAAGGACAGCTTTTCCGCATTGCGCATCTTGGCTATTACGATTATCTGGATACCATTGCGGCGATTGGCGCGCTGGAACAGGTGCTGGCAGAGATGGGAAGGCCAATTGAATTGGGCGCGGGATTGAAAGCGGCGCAGCAGGTTTATGCGGAAACTACACAGCCGGCAATGGCGGCGAGGTAAGAATACGAAATGAAGATTGTAGTCGCAGAAAAAGTTGCGGCGAACGCAGTGCAGCTTCTGAAAGACGAAGCGGACTGGACCGTCCTTACGCATGACCAGCTCCCGGACGGTCTGCCAGCAGCGCTAAAAGATGCGGACGCGCTGATTGTGCGGTCGGCGGTGGACGTGAATGCGCAGGTGCTGCGTGGTGCGCAGAAATTGCGAGTGATCGGACGCGCCGGCGTGGGCGTGGACAATATCGACCTGGAAGCGGCGACCAAGGCCGGAATCGCCGTGATGAATACGCCCGGCGCAAACGCGGTGGCCGTGGCGGAACATACAATCGCGCTGATGCTGGCAATGGCGCGACATCTGTGCCGTGCGGACTCCACAACACGTGCAGGCAAGTGGGATAAGAAGTCACTTCAAGGCACAGAGCTGCGCGGCAAGACACTGGGCATTGTGGGGCTGGGACGCATTGGGATGGCGGTTGCAGTGCGCGCGCGAGCTTTCGATATGAAAGTTGTCGCGCATGATCCGTTCGTTTCCGCGTCCGTGGCGCGTGAACAGAGGATTCAACTGGCGGAACTGGACCAAGTCTATGCGGAGGCCGACTACCTGACGCTGCATGTTGGGCTCACGCCGCAAACCGGCGGGATGATCAATGAAAAGTCGCTGGCGAGAATGAAGAAGGGCGTGCGCATTATCAATTGCGCCCGCGGCGAACTGCTGGATGAAGCAGCCGTAGCCGCGGCGCTTGCGAGCAAGCAAATCGGCGGGATTGCGCTGGACGTTTTTACGGAAGAGCCGCCGAAGAATTCACCGCTGCTGGCCCTGGAAAATGTGATTGCCACGCCACATATCGCGGGATCAACGAATGAAGCCCAGGACGCAGTAGGCATGCAGATTGCGAGCCAGGTGCGCGAATACCTGAAGCGCGGCGTGATCCAGAATGCCGTGAACATGCCGTCGATTGATCATCAGCAATATACGCAGATGCAGCCGTATATCACGCTGGCAGAAAAGCTGGGCGCGTTCCTGGCGCACATCGTTCCAGCGGCTGGATCGATTCAGGAAATTTCCATCCGCTATACCGGACGGATTGCCGAGTGGAATACAGAACTGATCCGCAACGCGGCGATTCAGGGCGTGCTGAACCAGCGGGCCGCCGAACGAGCTAACGTGGTGAACGCGGCGGCCATTGCCCAGGAGCGTGGAATACATATCCATGAAGGCAAGCGGCCTGAAGGCGCGAGCGGCAGCACTGCAGATGTGATTGCCGTGGTGCTAAAAACTACGACAGACGAACGGCAGGTGCGCGGCGGCGTGCTGCGTGGAAATTCATTGCGGCTGCTGGGCGTGGATGAAATCGATATTGAAGTACCGTTCGGCGGCAACCTGATTTACATGCGCAATCGCGATGTGCCGGGCGTGGTGGGAAAAATCGGAACACTGCTGGGCCAGCATAATGTGAACATCGGCAATTTTGCGCTGGGCCGCAAAGAAATGAAAGACGGCGCAGAAGCGATTGCCGTAGTGCAGGTTGATTCTCCTGCGCCGGAAGCCGTGTTGCAGGAGATCGCACAGCTGCCGGAAATGCATGAAGTGCAGGGACTGAAGCTGTGAAGGAGCAATTAGCAAATAGCAATTGGCAAATAGCCGGAGCTTATATCAAGATTCTCATTGCGCGAACGGAGCCACCCACCACACATTTGCCAATCAAAGGCACTCAGCTCGCACTGCGACGCTCAAGCTAATTGCCAAGCGCTAATTGCTAACTGCAAACTCAATTATGAATGTGCGGGCTAGTCTTGGTTGCCCGCGCTTTAGGAACGCCTTTGCTGGCGCTGCCGACTTTCACGTTAAAAGTAAATGGCAGCTTCTTGGGCGGATAGCAAGCATTGTTGTCACAGGCCTGATATTTCAACTCGCCATGAATGGTATAGGTCCCCGATGACGCCTGCCCGGGCGCTAAGACAATGCCCTTGATAGCAAAGTCACCGGAGTAAACGCTGAGCTTGGTGCTGGGATCAAAAGGAAAGCTCATCATCTTTCCTGCCGGATACTGCAGTTTGCCGAACGCCACTTCAGGGGGAAGCGAAAAATGCAGTTGCGTGGGAATCAATTCTTCCGTGAGCGGCTTGCTGGAGTTGATGTGGTAAGGATCCTGGACATGAAAGGTGAACTGTACCGGCGCGGAGTGTCCAGGTGTGACAACGATGTTGTTGGCGGCAACGAAATCAACAAAGACGCGCGGTTTCGGAGCGCCTGGTTCCTGCGCTAGAGTTTCCTGTACACAAACCAGCGCACTGCTCAACAGGCTTACACACACAACAAACAAAATTAGTCGATGAAGTTTCATTCCGCTCCCTGTATCAATTGCCCTGCGCCAATGCTCGTTTGATGGCATCTTCGAACGTCGCTTCGCCAGCCATGCCCAAAGTTTCGTCCACCACTTTGCCGGAACGATCAAGATAATATGTCATGGGCAGGTGATCGATTCCGCCATAAAGGTCGCCAACTTTTTCTGTCCCGCGCAGTACCAGATAGTTCACGCCCATTTTGTGCGCGAAGGTGCTGATCTCTTTGTCATCGGCGTCATCCATTGCCACGCCCACAATTTGCAATCCCTGCGGGCCATATTTCTTTTG